>DASZKO010000132.1:0-19098 GCA_035605655.1 Caulobacteraceae bacterium
CACCGCCCCGGCGGCGGTTCTCGCCGATCTCGCCGCTCGCGCCTCGGACTTCGATCCGGTCAATCTCCTGGCCATCGTCAAGCATCCCCTGGTCCGGCTGGGGCTGGCGCCGGCGGCGCTGGCGCGCGCCCGCGTCACCTTGGAGCGCCGGGGCTTGCGGGGGATTTCGCCGGGGAGCTGGGAGGGCCTGGCGGCCCGCCTCGTCATGAACACGCCGACCGAGGAAGGCCGTGAGCGCGCGGCGCTGCTGGCCGCCCTCGACCTCGCCGAACGGCTGCGGACGGCGCTTGGCGTGGCCGACGCCGCCTTCACCACCGGTTGGTCGGCGCCTGGACCGGCCGCTCGATCCCTGGCGCTGGGGCTGGAAGCGCTGTGCGACGGGCCGGGCGAACTGTGGGCGGGCCAGGCGGGCGAGGCCCTCGCCCGCCTCATCGCCTCGCTGATCGGGGAGGGCGGGGCGCTACCCGAAGTCGATCGCGGCGGGTTTGCCCAGCTTCTCGGGGGATTGATGGCCGGCGCGCCGATCCGGCCGGGCGGCGCCAGCCATCCCCGCTTGCGCATCCTCGGAGTCCTCGAAGCCAGGCTCGAGCGCGCCGACCTGACCATCCTGTCCGGGCTGGAGGAAGGCGTCTGGCCGGCCGCCGCGCCCATCGATCCCTTCCTGTCGCGTCCCATGCGCGAACGCATCGGCCTGCCGTCGCCCGAGCGGCGCATCGGTCTGGCGGCGCACGATTTCGCCCAGGCCGCCTGCGCCCCGGAGGTGGTCCTGCTCGGCGTCGAGCGGCGCGGCGGCGCCCCCACCGTCGCCTCGCGTTGGCTGTGGCGGCTCAGAACCCTGATCGCCGGCGCCGGCCTCAGGCCGCCCGGGCGACCGGAAATCCTCGCCTGGGCCAGAGCTCTCGATGCGCCCCTGGCCGACCCGCCGCCCGGCCTGGCGACCGCCGCTCGACCGGCCCCGACGCCGCCCGTCGCCACCCGACCGCGCCAGCTGGCGGTGACGGACGTAGAGCGCTGGGTGCGCGATCCCTATGCGATCTATGCGCGCAAGATCCTGCGGCTTCACCCACTCGACCCGCCCGGCGCGCCGATGGAGGCCCTGGCTCGGGGGAGCGCCATCCACAAGGCATTCGAGCACTTCGCGGGCGACTGGCCGGACGCCCTGCCCGACGACGCCGAGACGCGGTTCGCGGCCCTGGTCGTCGAGGAGCTGATCGCCGCCGGGATGCCGCCCGCCCGCATGGCCCGGGAGCGGGCTTTGGCGGCCAGTCTCGCCCCGTGGGTGATCGGCTTCGAGCGCCGCCGCCGGCCGGGCGCCCGCCTCATGGCGGAGCAGAACGCCGCTTTCGCTTTCGAGGCCCCCGCCGGCTCTTTCACCTTGACCGCCCGGGCCGACCGCCTCGAAGTGCGCGACGACGGCGCCGACATCCTCGATTTCAAAACAGGACAGATCCCCAGCAAGGCTCAGGTTCAGGCGGGACTCGCGCCGCAGCTCACCCTGACCGCGGCCCTTCTAGCCGCCGGGGGCTTTGCCGACCTGGGCCCCCTGGCCCCCCGGGAATTGCTCTACGTCAAGGTCAAGGGCGGCCGCATTCCGGGCGAGGAGGTGTTTCGCGACGAGGGCGACGCCCCGGGCATGGCGGCCGCGGCGCTAGCCGGACTGCGGCGGCGGGTGGCCTGGTTCGACGATGAAGCCACGGCCTACGTCTCGCGCGCCGCGCCGCAGTTCATCGCCAGTCCTAGCGACTACGATCATCTGGCGCGCTTCTGGGAATGGAATGTCCTCGGCGAGGACGAGGCGGAAGCATGACCGGGGCGCCAACACGCGGCGTGAGCCAGATCGAGGCCTCCGATCCGCGCGCCTCGGTCTTCGTTCCGGCGAACGCCGGCTCGGGGAAAACCTTCACGCTGGTCAAGCGCGTGACGCGGCTGTTGCTGGCCGGCGCGGCGCCGGAGGCCATCTTGTGTGTCACCTTCACCAAGGCCGGCGCGGCCGAGATGCAGCGGCGGCTCTTCGCCGAACTCGGCGCCTTGGCGATCTCCGACGATCCGGCCCTGGCCAAGGCTCTGGCGGCGATCGACGAGGCCGGGCAGGACTTCTCCAAGGCCCGGGCTCTCTTCGCGCGCGCCCTGGAGACCCCCGGTGGTCTGAAGATCCAGACCATTCACGCCTTCTGCGAAAAGCTCCTGCGCCGCTTTCCCATCGAGGCGGGCGTCGCTCCCGGCTTCAGGGTCCTCGAGGACGCCGCCGCGGCCGAGATCTCGGCCAAGGCTCGCGATGAACTGGCCGAGGCCGCCCTCGACGATCCCGACGGCGCCGTCGCCATGGCCTACGACCACCTGTCCGTCCAGCTCGACTACCGATCCTTCAACACCATGTTCGGCGACTTCGAGGCCAAGCGGAGCGCCATCGCGGCCTACATCGAGACCTGCAGGCAGAAAGCGGTCACGGTGGACATGGACGTCTGGGGGCGCTGCGGCTTCGCCGAGCCGTCCAGCGTGGCCGCGACCGAGGCTTGGGCGATGCAGCGCTCGCGTGGCCCGCGCTGGCGGCGGGCGGCGCACGCCCTGATGGCCAGCGGCAACATTTCGGACCGATCCCTGGGGGCGACGATGCTGGCCATCCAGGAGGGCGGGACCTTCGCCGACCTGCGCGCGGTCTTCTGCAACAAGGACGGCGCGGCCAAGGTCAGGGTGGCCACCTCGGCGGTCGCCAAAGACGTTCGCGACTGGCTCGCCCAGGAGCAGAGCCACTATCTGCGGGCCGCCGGCCAGGTCGCCGCCGCCCGCCTGGCCGAGGAAACCGTCCAGGTGCTGCATCTGGCGCGCGCCTACGGCGCCCGCTACGAGGTCGCCAAGGCCCAGGCCGCGGCCCTCGACTTCGGCGACCTGATCGAGCGCACCGTCGAACTCCTCACCCGCCGCGCCGACGCCGCCTGGGTGCTCTACAAGCTGGACAACGGTCTCGAGCACGTGCTCCTCGACGAGGCCCAGGACACCGCCCCGGAGCAGTGGTCGATCCTGCGCGAACTGACCGGCGAATTCTTCCACGGCCAGGGCTCGAACAACCGCCGACGGACGATGTTCGCGGTCGGCGACGAAAAGCAGTCGATATTCTCCTTCCAGGGCGCCGATCCGAAGCACTTCGCCATCGAGCTGGCGGCGTTCGATGCGATGGTGAGCGCCGCCGGCCAGCGGTTCCGACGCATCCCTCTGCTGGAGAGCTGGCGCTCGGCGCCGGAGATCCTGGCCTTCGTCGACCAGGTATTCAGCGACGGCGAGGCTCTGGCCGGAGTGCGATCGGCCGGCCCTTCGGTCGAAGCGCTGGACCTCCGCCATGTGCCTCTCCGCGAGCCCGGTGGCGGCGTCGAACTCTGGCCCCTGCAGGCGGGTGAGACGAGCGACGGCGATATCGATCCCTGGGCTCCGGTCGATCGCGAGCCGGCCCGCAGCGCCAACAAGCTGCTCGCCGCGCGCATCGCGGCCGCCATCGCCCAAATGGTCGCTCGCGGCGAAGCGGTGCTGGATCGCCAGACGCGAACCTCGCGCGCCTGCCGATTCGGCGACGTCATGATCCTGGTGCGCCGCCGCAACACACTTTTCCATGAAATCATCCGGGCCTTGAAGCGCGAAGGCGTGCCGGTGGCCGGGGCCGATCGGCTCAAGCTGGCCGAGCACGGGGTCTTCGCCGACCTGATGGCGCTCGGCCGGTTCATCCGTTTCCCGGACGACGACCTGGCCCTGGCCGGCCTGCTGCGCGGCCCCTTCTGCGAGGTGGACGAGGCGGGGCTCTTCGACCTCGCCTACGACCGTCAGGGCAGTCTGTGGCGAAACCTCCAGGCGCGGGCGCCCGAGCAGGCGACCTGGAGCGAGGCGCATCGCTTCCTGGCCTGGGCGAGGGAGGCGGCGGAGCGCGCCGCGCCGTTCGACTTCTACTGCGCGGTGCTCGGCCGGATCGACGCGGCGGGCCGCTCCATGCGCCAGAGGATCCTCACCCGTCTCAAGGCCGAGGGAGAGCAGGCTCTCGACGCCTTCGTCGCCCAGGTCCTGGCGGCCGAAGCCTCCGGCGTGCGCGATCTCGAATCTCTGCTGGCCTGGATGGCCGCGCTCGATCTCGACATCAAGCGCGAGCAGGACGAGGGCCAGGGTGGCGAGGTGCGGGTCATGACCGTCCACGGCGCCAAGGGTCTGGAGGCGCCGATCGTCTTCCTGCCGGATACGACCAGCAAGGCGACCTGGCAGGGCGGGCGCCTCCTGGAGACGCCCGACGGCGGGTTCCTGTGGGCGCCTTCGCGAAAGGGCGATGATGCTCCGGCCTCGGCGGGGCCGCGCGCCGCGCGCGATCTCGCCGTCGCGCACGAGTCTTCGCGCCTGCTCTACGTGGCCCTCACCCGGGCCCGCGACCGCCTGATCGTCGCCGGCGTGGCGATGGGCAATCGCAGGACCGGCCTGGACGAGGGCTCATGGTACGATTTCGTCCAGCGCGCCTTCGCCGGCCTGGAGGCGCGAGCCTGCGAACTGCCCGGCGGCGGAAACGGCTTGCGCTACGGCGCCGATCCCACCCCTGGCGCGCCGGCGGCGGCCGAGCCGGCGCCGCCCCCCGATCCGCCGGACTGGACCCGGGGTCTCGCCCCCGCCGAGGCCGTCGCCGCCCTCGGCGTCGCGCCCTCCCGTCTCGAGGACGACGCCGGCAAAGCCCCCTCGCCGTTGGCCAGCGTCGGAGGACTCGGCCGCTATCGCCGCGGCGATCTGATCCATCGCCTGCTTCAACTCCTGCCCGACCTGCCCGAGGCGGCGCGGCCCGACGGCGCGACGCGCCTGCTCGCCCGCGAACCCGATCTCACCGCCGCCCAGCGGGACGAGATGGCGCTCGCCGCCTTGACGGTCCTGGCCGATCGGCGCTTCGCGGCGGTGTTCGGCGAAGGTTCGCGCGCCGAGGTCCCACTGGTCGGTGGGGCCGCCCGGTTGCCGCCGGACTTCACCGTCTCGGGCCGGGTCGACCGCCTGCTCGTACAGGCCGAGCGAGTGCTTGTGGTCGATTTCAAGACCAACCGGCCGCCGCCCGCCCGCATCGAGGACGCCGATCCGGCCTATCTGCGCCAGATGGCGATCTATTGGGCCATCCTTTCCGAGGTCTATCCCGGCCGCCGCATCGAGGCGGCCCTTCTGTGGACCGACGGCCCGAGCCTGATGGACGTGCCCGCCGCCCTCATGGATCGCGCCCTGGCGCAACTGACCGCATCACGCTAACTCACGACGCGGCCACAAAATCTCGATGTGCCGGGCGGTTGACGCGCGTCCGCCGCGGTCTAAATCCAAGAGCTTGACGAGGGAGACTCGAAGACAATGAGCACAGTCGCTGTCACCGACGCCAGCTTCGAGGACGACGTCCTCAAGGCGAGCCAGCCGGTCCTGGTGGATTTCTGGGCCGAATGGTGTGGGCCCTGCAAGCAGATCGCCCCGGCCCTCGAGCAGATCGCCCAGGAGCTGAAGGGCGCCGTGACGATCGCCAAGCTCGACATCGAGGAGAGCCCGACCGTGCCCTCGCGCTACGGGGTGCGCGGCATCCCGACCATGATGCTGTTCCGCGATGGCAAGATGGCGTCGATGAAGGTCGGGGCCATGCCCAAGCAGAAGATCCTCGACTGGCTGGCCGAAGCCGGCGTCGCCGTCGCGGCGTAGGTCTTCCTCCCTTCCCTTCTCATGGGGAGGTGGATCGACCGCAGGTCGAGACGGGTGGGTTCGCGCCGCCACACCATCCGTCACGGCTTTGCCGTGACACCTTCCCCATCAAGGGGAAGGAGCAATCATTGCCCCCATCAATCGTTCCAGCTGACCCCGTCGCGTTCGGTCAGGGCGATGGCGGCCGACGGGCCCCAGGTGCCGGCGGCGTAGGGCTTGGGGGTCATGCCGTTGGCCGACCAGCCGGCGCGGATGGCGTCGATCCACGTCCACTGGGCCTCGACCTCGTCGCGGCGAACGAAAAGAGTCGGATCGCCGTCCATCAGGTCGAGCAGCAGGCGCTCGTAGGCGATCCGCCGGCGCACCTCCGAGAAGGCGTTGGGGAGGCTCACGTCCAGCGGCGCCTCGCGTAGGCGCATGCCGGTGCGGCCCAGGCCCGGCTCCTTGGACATCAGGCGAAGCGAGATGTTCTCCTCCGGCTGCAGACCGATGATCAGCTTGTTGGGCTGCAAGGCGGCGCCCGGACCGGTGAACATGGAATGGGGCACGCAGTTGAACTGGATGAAGATCTCCGTCCGCCGCTTGGCCAGGCGCTTGCCGGTGCGCAGGTAGAAGGGCACGTTGCGCCAGCGCCAGTTGTCGACGTGGGCCTTGAGGGCGACGAAGGTCTCGCTCGTGCTCGAATGGCCGAGCTCCTGGACGTAGCCGGGCGCCGGCGCGCCGCCGATCGAGCCGGCCTCGAACTGGCCGATGACGCTGTGGGCGCGGGCCGTTTCCGCGTCGATGGGGCGAAGGGAGCGAAGCACCTTGACCTTCTCGTCGCGCACCGAGGTGGCGTCGAACCGCGCGGGGGGCTCCATGGCGGTGAGCGCCAGGAGCTGGAGCATGTGGTTCTGGACCATGTCCCGAAGCGCCCCGGCGTCGTCGTAGAAGCCGTGGCGGCCCTCCAGACCGACCGTCTCGGCGACGGTGATCTGGACGTGCTCGATGCCCTGGGAATTCCACAGGGGCTCGAAGAGCGTGTTGGCGAACCTCAGCGCTATGAGGTTCTGAACCGTCTCCTTGCCGAGATAGTGATCGATCCGGAAGGTCCGGTTCTCGGGGAAGACCGCCGCCACCGCGTCGTTGATCGCGCGGCTGGAAGCGAGGTCGTAGCCGAGGGGCTTTTCCAGCGCCAGGCGCGCGCGGTCGCCGGCGAGGCCAGCCTTGGCGAGGCCGTCGATGGTCGGTCCGAAGAGGGACGGGGCGGTGGAGAGGAAGATGCTGAGGTCCTTCGGCGCGGTGTCGCCCACCGCCTCGGCGAGCGCCGCGAAGGGTTCCGGCGTGGAGACATCGGCGCTGCGGTATTTCAGACGGGCGAGGAAGCGGGCCATGAGCTCGGGCCGGCGGCGCTCGGGGTCGACGAATTCGGAAAGAGCGGCGGCGGCCTTGTCGCGGTACCAGGCGTCGTCGCCCTGACTGCGGGCGGTGCCGATGATGAAGAGGTCGGCCGGCAGCAGGCCGTCGCTGTCGAGACCGAACAGTGAAGGCAGCAGCATCCGGCGCGCGAGATCGCCGGTGGCGCCGAAGAGGAGCAAGGTCTTCATCAGTCCCTCGTGAAAAGCGGGGGGGCGGGCGCGGGCTAGACTGGCCAGGTGTCCGGGCTCATCGCCAGGACGTCCCCCACGAAGTGCAGCGATCCGCAGACGACCACATGCGGCGCCTCGCCCGCGCCCGCAAGCGCCTTGACGAGCGCGTCCTCGATCCCGGCGGCGGGGGCGGCGGTGAGGCCGGCGGCGCGGGCGGCCAGCGCCAGCTCCTCCGCCGGCGTGGCGATGGGCGAGGAGAAGGACGTCGTCAGGACGCTCGGCGCCAGGTCGGCGAAGGCGGCGAAGAAACCCGCCGCGTCCTTGCGCCCCAGCATGCCGACGACGAGGGTGAGCGGGCGGCGGTCGCGGGCGACGAGGCGAGCGCAGGATTGGGCGAGGGCGCGCGCCGCGTGGGGATTGTGCGCCCCGTCGAGCCACAGATCGGCGCCGCGGGCCCGGGCGAGGGCGGCGAGCGGTCCGGCGGTCAGGCGCTGGAGGCGTCCGGGCCACACCGCGCCCGCGACGCCGGCGGCGAACGCCGCCTCATCGATGCGCGCATCGGCTAACGAGGAGAGGGCGGCGACGGCGAGACCGGCGTTGGCGAACTGGTGAGGACCCAAGAGGCCCGGCGCCGGGAGGTCGTGCAGACGATCCTCGAGCTGGACCATCAGCCGGCCGCGTTCCTCCCAAGCGTCGAAATCACGGCCCATGAGCGCGAGCGGCGCGCCTTGCAGAGCGGCCTCGGTCTCGATCACGGCGACGGCTTCCTCGGGCTGGCGGCCGGCAAAGACCGGGCGGCCGCGCTTGATGATTCCGGCTTTCTCCCAGGCGATCTTCCCGAGTTCCGGGCCCAGCATCTCCAGGTGATCGTAGTCCACCGGGGTGATGACGCTCACGGCCGGGGCGGCGAAGACGTTGGTGGCGTCGAAGCGGCCGCCAAGGCCGACCTCGATGATGGTCAGATCCGCCGGCGTCGCCGCGAAGGCGTGCAGCGCGAGGGCGGTGGTGATCTCGAAGAAGCTGATCGGTTCGCCGGCATTGGCTGCCTCAACTTCGTCGATAAAGGCCGCCATGGCCTCGTCGGAGATCAGCCGGCCCGCCACGCGGATGCGCTCGGCGAAGCGGACGAGATGGGGCGAGGTGAGGACGTGGACCTTCAGGCCGGCGGCCTCGGCCACGGCGCGCAGGAAGGCGGCGGTCGAGCCCTTGCCATTGGTGCCGGCGATATGGATCACCCGGCCCAGCCGGTCCTGCGGGCGCCCGAGCGCCGCCAGCAGACGCTCCACCCGACCGGTGGAGAGGTCGATCAGCGTGGGATGATTGGCGCGCAGGCGCGCGACCGCCTCGTCCGAGGCGCGGATCGGATCGTGGTCGATGACCGCCGGACCGGCCGTCAGGCCGCCGCCCGGCTGGCGCGCCCGGCCATCAGGGCGCGCAGAATGGAGCCGAGGACGGCCGGCAACTCCTTGCGGGTCACCACCCGGTCGACCATGCCGCGCTCGACCTGGAACTCGGCGGTCTGGAAGCCAGGCGGCAGGGCCTCGCGGATGGTGTCCTCGATCACCCGACGGCCGGCGAAACCGATCAGGGCGGCCGGTTCGGCCAGGTGGATATCGCCCAGCATGGCGTAGGAGGCAGTGACCCCGCCGGTGGTCGGGTCGGTCAGGACGACGATGTAGGGCAGGTGGGCGCGGCGCAGGCGCTGGATGGCGGCGGTCGTGCGGGCCAGCTGCATCAGGGAAAGCGTCCCCTCCTGCATGCGCGCTCCGCCCGAGGCGGTGAAAACCACGAAGGGAACCTGGCGCTTCACGGCCTCGTCGACGGCGGCGAGGAACGCCTCGCCGGCCGCGGCGCCCAGCGAGCCGCCCATGAAGGCGAAGTCCTGGACCAGGACGACCGCGGTCTGACCGCCGATCTCGCCCACGGCGGCGGCCATGGCGTCGGTCTCGCCGGTGTTCTTGCGAGCCGTGGCCAGACTGTCGCGGTAAGGCTTGCCATAGGTGAAGCCCAAGGGATCGTCGGGCGAGCGGGGCAGGGGGAGGCTCTTACAGCGACCGGAATCGAAAGTGTAGGCGAAGCGCAGGTTGGGCCGGATTCGCATGTGGCGGCCGGACGGAGTCACCCACCAGGCCGCCTCCAGATCCGGGCGGTAGATCATCTCCCCGGTGTCGGGGCATTTCTCCCACAGGTTCTCGGGGGTCTCTTGACGCGAGACGAGCTTGCGCACGCCTGGCGCGATCTTGGCCAGCCAGCCGCCGCGCTCTCGGCCCACCGGCGGGGCGGGGGCGCGAATCGGTCCCTTCTTCTTGTCGTCGGTCAGGGCCATCAATTCACCCGAGCGGAGCGCACAGCCTGAGCCATGGCGGCGGCGGTATCCAGGACTTTCGGCGCCGGATCACGCTTTATTGCAATTTCCTGGGCGATCGTCTCCACCAGAGCCGAGCCGACGACGGCCGCATCGGCGATGCGGGCAACCTCGGCGGCGCGCGCCGCCGTCCGAATGCCGAATCCGACCGCCACCGGCAGAGCGCTGGCGGCGCGTACCCGCGCGACGTCGGCGGCGATGGCATCGGCGTTGGCCTCCTTGGCCCCGGTCACCCCGGTCACCGCGACGAAATAGACGAAGCCCTGCGTCCCGGACGCGACGGTCGCCAGCCGGGCTTCATCGGTCGTCGGCGTGGCGAGGCGAATGAGGGCGATGTCGTGGTGCTCCAGGGCCGCGGCGAGAAGTCCGCCTTCCTCAGGGGGCACGTCGACCATGATGAGGCCATCGACGCCGGCCTCGCCCGCCGCTTTGGCGAAGGCGTCGAGACCGAGGCTGAGGATAGGATTGAAATAGCCCATGAGGATGATGGGGGTCACCCTGTCCGCAGCGCGGAAGCCGGCGACCAGTTCCAGCACCTTGGCCGTGGTCATCCCTTCGGCCAGCGCCCGGGCGGCGCCGCGCTGGATGGCCGGCCCGTCGGCCATGGGATCGGAAAAGGGCAGGCCGAGCTCGATGAGGTCGGCCCCGGCCGCGGGAAGGCCGGCGAGGATGCGGGCGGCGGTCTTCGCGTCCGGATCGCCGGCGACGATATAGGGGATGAAGGCGGCGCGGTCCTCGGCCTTCAGGGCCGCGAAGCGCTCGGCGATGCGCGACACGCTCACCCTCGCTTTCCGAGCCGCTCGGCCACCGTCGCCAGATCCTTGTCGCCCCGACCCGAGAGATTGAGGATCACGATGCCGTCCCTGCCGACCTCGGCGGCGACTTCGGGCAGGCGGGCCAGGGCGTGGGCCGATTCCAGGGCCGGGATGATGCCCTCCAGGCGGGCGCAGAGCTGAAACGCCTCCAGGGCCTCCTCGTCGGTGGCGGTGAGGTAGCGGGCCCGGCCGATCTCGGCCAGCCAGGCGTGCTCCGGGCCGATCCCCGGATAGTCGAGCCCGGCGGAGATCGAATGGGCTTCGAGGATCTGGCCGTCGGCGTCCTGGAGAAGGTAGGAGAGCGCCCCATGGAGGACGCCGGGGCGCCCGCCGGCCAGGGCGGCGGCGTGGCGTCCGTCCATGCCCTCGCCGGCCGCCTCGACGCCGAACAGGCGCACGCCCTCGTCGGCGAGGAAGGGATGGAAGAGGCCCAGCGCATTGGAGCCTCCGCCGACGCACGCGACCAGGGCGTCCGGCAGGCGCTGCTCGATCTCGAGGATCTGCTCGCGCGCCTCGACGCCGATCACGCGCTGGAAGTCGCGGACCATCAGCGGATAGGGATGGGGGCCGGCCGTCGAGCCGATGAGGTAGTAGGTGTCGGCGACGTTGCTCACCCAGTCGCGCAGGGCCTCGTTCATGGCGTCCTTGAGGGTGGCCGAGCCGGAGGTGACGGGACGCACCTCCGCCCCCAGGAGGTTCATCCGCTGGACGTTGGGGGCCTGCCGCTCGACGTCGACCGCGCCCATGTAGACCACGCACGGCAGGCCGAAGAGGGCGCAGGCGGTAGCGGTGGCCACGCCATGCTGGCCCGCCCCGGTCTCAGCGATGATGCGGACCTTGCCCATCCGCCGGGCGAGCAGGATCTGGCCCATGCAGTTGTTGATCTTGTGGGCGCCGGTGTGGTTGAGCTCCTCGCGCTTCAGATAGATCTTGGCGCCGACGTGCTCGGAGAGTCGGGCGGCGAAATAGAGCGGGCTCGGCCGGCCGACGTAGGTGGCCAGGTATCCGGCCAGTTCGGCCTGAAAGGCGGGGTCGGCCTTGGCCGCGGCATAGGCCGCCTCCAGAGCCAGGACCAGGGGCATCAGGGTCTCGGGGACGAAGCGGCCGCCGAATTCGCCGAATCGCCCGCGCGCGTCGGGCCAGGCGTCGTAGGTGTTGGGGGAGAGGCTGGTCAGGGCGGGGCTCGCCGAAATCTGGTCAGGACGCGCCGACAGCGCCCAGGAAGCGGATGATCAAGGCGGGGTCCTTTAGGCCGGGTCCCCGCTCCACGCCAGAGGAAACGTCGACCATCGGGGCGCTCGAGGCGGCGATGGCGGCGGCGACGTTCCACGGATCGAGGCCTCCGGCGAGGAACCATGGCCGCTCGAACCGCCGCCCGGCGAGCAGCGCCCAGTCGAAGGCCGCCCCGTGCCCTCCGGGACGGGAGGCGTCTGTCGGGGGCCGGGCGTCGAACATCAGGTGATCGGCCACGCCGTCGTAAACGCGGGCGGCGTCGAGATCGCCCGCTGTCGAGACCGGCACGGCCTTGATCACCGCGGCCCCGGTGCGGACGGCGATCTCGCGGACGCGATGTGGGGTCTCGGCGCCGTGGAGTTGGATGAGGTCCGGTGTCAGTTCGGCCATCAGGCGAGCGAGGAACTCGTCGTCCGGATCGACGGTGACGGCCACGATCCTCGCCTTGGATCTCGCCGGGGCGGCGAGTCGGCCGGCGAGTGAGGGCCTCACGTCGCGTGGACTGGCCTCGAACAGCATGAAGCCGAGGAAGGCCGCCCCGCCGGCCAGGGCGGCCTCCACCGCCGGGGCGGTCGAGAGCCCGCAGATCTTGGCCAACGCCATGGGGGTTGAAAATAGGGGTTCAGGCGGCCCGGTTCGAGAGCAGGTCGCGAATCTGGGTGAGCAGGGCCTCGGTCGGCGTCGGGCCCGGGGCCGGCGCGGCGGCCGGATCGGGCCGGCGGTGGAGGTTGTTGATCGTCCGGATGACCAGGAAGATCACCGCCGCGACGATCAGGAACTGCACCAGAGTGTTGATGAAGCTCCCGTAGTTGACAGCCACCTCGGCGACCTTCCTGGCCGGGTCGGCGGCCTTGAGCACGAGCTTGAGCGCCGCGAAATCCACGCCGCCGAGAACGAGGCCGATGGGCGGCATGACGATGTCGTTGACGAGGCTGGTGACGATCTTGCCGAATGCCCCGCCGATGATCACGCCGACCGCGAGATCGATGACGTTGCCGCGAGCGATGAAGTCGCGGAATTCGGAGAAGATGGACACGCGCGAAGTCTCCTGGAAGCTACTCGGCGTTGAGCAGGGCGCGTAGCTCCTTGCCGCTCTTGAAGAACGGCACGTGCTTGGCGCGGACCTGGACGGCCGCTCCGGTGCGCGGGTTGCGCCCCGCCCTTGCCAAGCGGGAGCGGACCGAGAAAGCCCCAAAGCCGCGCAGCTCCACCCGGCCACCCGCTTCGAGGGCGGCGACGACACGTTCGAGGATGACGCCGACCACCCGCTCGATGTCTTTTTGGGTCAGGTGGGGATTTTCCGCCGCAAGGGCCGCAATCAGCTCCGACTTGATCATGGTTTTACGCCCCTGACGCCGATCGAGCTTTGCGCGAAGACCGCCCAAGGATCAAGGGGATAGAAGGCTCCCGCGACAGTAAATCTTGCCTACTACGGCAAAGCTCGCCGTTTCACCCCATTCCCCGCTCATCCCTGGGAGAGAATGAGCGGGGGAAGCCGCCTATTCCTTCGTCGCGGCCTTCTCGCGCAGGGCGGCGCCCAGGATGTCGCCCAGAGAGGCGCCGCTGTCGGAGGAGCCGAACTTTTCGATCGCCTCCTTGTCCTCGGCCATCTCCAGGGCCTTGATCGACAGGGAGACCCGGCGGGCGGCCTTGTCGACGTTGGTGATCTGGGCGTCCAGCCGGTCGCCGACGGCGTAGCGATCAGGACGCTGCTCGGTGCGCTCGCGCGAGAGGTCGGACTTGCGGATGAAGGCGCTGACCGGCGCCGCCTCGTCACCGAACTTCACCTCGATGCCGCCGCTGGTGATCTCGGTGACCGTGGCGGTCACCACCTGGCCCTTGCGCCAGGAGTCCCCGGCCATGGGATCGCCGGCCAGCTGCTTGATGCCGAGGCTGATGCGCTCCTTCTCGACATCGACGTCGAGCACCCGGGCCTTGACCGTCTCGCCTTTCTTGTAGCGGGCCATGGCCTCTTCGCCGGCGGCGTTCCAGTCGATGTCGGAGAGATGGACCATCCCGTCGATGTCGTTGTCCAGGCCGATAAAGAGGCCGAACTCGGTGGCGTTCTTGACCTCGCCCTCCACCGTCGAGCCGATCGGATGCTGCTCGAGGAACTGATCCCATGGATTGGCGGTGGCCTGCTTGAGGCCCAGGCTCACCCGGCGCTTGGAGGCGTCGACATCGAGCACGACCACCTCGACCTCCTGAGAGGTGGAGACAATCTTGCCCGGATGGACGTTCTTCTTGGTCCAGCTCATTTCGGAGACGTGGACGAGACCTTCGACGCCCGCCTCCAGCTCCACGAAGGCGCCGTAGTCGGTGATGTTGGTGATCCGGCCAGTGAACTTGGCGCCCGGCGGATACTTGGCCTCGACTCCGTCCCACGGGTCGGACTGGAGCTGCTTCATGCCCAGGCTGATGCGCTGAGTGTCGGGGTTGATCTTGACGATTTGCACCTTGACCGTGTCGCCGACGGCGAGGACCTGGCTCGGATGGGAGACGCGCTTCCAGCTCATGTCGGTGACGTGCAGAAGGCCGTCGATGCCGCCCAGATCCACGAAGGCCCCATAGTCGGTGATGTTCTTGACCACGCCCTCGCGGACTTCGCCCTCGAGAAGCTGACTGACCAGTTCGGTGCGCTGCTCGGCGCGGGCCTCCTCGAGGATGGCGCGGCGGGAAACCACGATGTTGCCGCGCGGCCGGTCCATCTTGAGGATGGCGAAGGGCTGTTCCTTGCCCATCAGGGGGCCGACGTCGCGGACCGGCCGGATGTCGACCTGGGAGCCGGGCAGGAAGGCCGACGCCCCGCCGAGATCGACAGTGAAGCCGCCTTTCACGCGCCCGACGATGGCGCCCGTGACCGGCTCGTTCTTGGCGAACACGCCTTCGAGGCGGGTCCAGGCCTCTTCGCGGCGGGCCTTGTCGCGGCTGATCACCGCTTCGCCAAGGGCGTTCTCGATCCGCTCCAGGAAGACCTCGACGGTGTCGCCGACCTTGAGGGTCGGGCGGCCGTCGTCATCGACGCCAAATTCCTTGACCGCGATCCGGCCTTCGGTCTTGAGGCCCACGTCGATGACGGCGATGTCCTTCTCGATCGCCGCCACGCGGCCCTTGACCACCGTGCCTTCGGCGAAGTCGCCCCCGCCGAGACTCTCGTCGAGCAGGGCCGCGAAATCCTCGCGCGAGGGGTTCATGCTGAGATCGTCTGCCATTTGATGTTGTCTTCAAGCCTTGGTGAAAGGAGGGCGCGCCCTAGGGGACGCCGCCCTCGGTGAAGGGTGTGATGTGTGTCGATGCTCATTCCGCCCGCGGCCGCGCGAGGTCCGGGCGCGATGGGATTGCTCCTCAGGACTGGCCTGAGCGGGCGCGCGCCGCCTCGACGATACGGCGGGCCGCATCGAAGGCGGCGTCTATACTAAGATCGGTGGTGTCGAGCAAGACGGCGTCTGGCGCGGGCTTGAGGGGAGCGGCGGCGCGGGCCTCGTCGCGGGCGTCGCGGCGGGCGATGTCGGCGAGGATGTCGGCGAAGAGGGCGTGCTCGCCCTGCTGGCGCAACTGCCCCCAGCGGCGAGCGGCGCGGGACTCCGGCGAGGCGGTGACGAATATCTTGGCCTGGGCATCCTTGAGGATCACCGTACCGATGTCGCGGCCGTCGACGATCGCCCCCGGCTCGCGGGCGGCGAAGGTCCGCTGGATATCGATGAGGGCCTCGCGAACCTTCGGGTGGACGGCGACGCGGCTCGCCGCCTCGCCCATGGCCGCCGATCTGAGGGCGGGGCCGGCGAGATCAGCCGGATCCAAGGCCGTGGCCGCTTTGACGCAGGCTGCCTCGTCGTCCAGATCGCCGCCGGCGGCGAGCACCGCCGCCGCCACCGCGCGGTAGAGCAGGCCGCTGTCGAACACCGGCAGGCCAAGCCAGGCGCCCAGGCGGGCGGCGATGACGCCCTTGCCCGCGCCGGCCGGTCCGTCGATGGCGACCACGAAGCCCATCATCTAGGGACTGAGGCCATCGATGCGGGCCCCGACCGACGCCATCAGGGCTCCAAAGCCCGGAAAGCTTGTGGCGATCATCCCCGGTTCGTCGATGCTGACCCCGGCGCGGGCGGCCAGACCGAGCACCAGGAAGCTCATGGCGATGCGGTGATCGCCGCCGGTGACAACCTCGGCCCCGCCCGCCACGGCGCCGCCGGTGACGATGAGCCCCTCCGCCTCCTCCTCGACCTCGACGCCGCACGCGGCGAGGCCGGCGGCCGTCAGCGCGATGCGGTCGCTCTCCTTGACCCGCAGCTCGCCGATGCCGCGCATGACGGTGGTCCCGCGGGCGAAGGCGGCGGCGACGGCGAGGATGGGATACTCATCGATCATCGCGGCGGCCCGCCGCGGCGGCACGGTGACGCCGGTGAGGGGCGAATGCCGGGCGGTGATATCGCCGACCTCCTCGCCGCCCTCGTCGCGAGCTTCGGCGACGACGATATCCGCCCCCATGTCGCGCAGGGTGGCGATGAGACCGGTGCGAAGGGGATTGAGCAGCATCCCCTTGATCGTCACCTCCGAGCCCGGAACGATCACGGCGGCGACCAGGGGGAAGGCCGCCGAGGACGGATCGCCAGGCACGCGAACGGCGCAGCCGGTGAGCGGCTGACCGCCGGCCAGGCGGATCACCCGCCCCTCGGCGGTGTCTTCGACGGCCACCCGCGCCCCGAAGGCGCGCAGCATCCGCTCGGTGTGGTCGCGGCTTGCGACCGGCTCGATCACGGCCGTCTCGCCGGCGGCGTTCAGGCCCGCCAGAAGAATCGCCGACTTCACCTGGGCCGAGGCCTCCGGCAGGCGATAGCCTATGGCGGTAAGGCCCCCGCCGCGGAGGGTGAGGGGGAGACGTCCTCCATCGCGGCACAGCCAGCGCGCGCCCATCTGGCCCAACGGCGTCAGGACCCGCATCATCGGCCGGCGGCGCAGGGAAGCATCGCCGGTGTAGCTCGCCGCAAGATCGAAGCCGGCAGCCGCGCCCATGATCAGGCGAACCCCGGTGCCGGCGTTGCCGCAGTCTATGACGTCGGTCGGCTCGAGCATGCGACCGGCCCCGGTGACGCGCCAGCGGCCCTTGCCCAGTCGCTCGACGCGCGCCCCGAAGGCGGCCATGGCGGCTGCGGTGCGGGCGACGTCCTCGCCTTCCAGCAGGCCGTCGATCTCAGTGACGCCGTGGGCCATGGCGCCCAGGATCAGGGCGCGGTGGGAGATGGACTTGTCGCCCGGCGCACTCACGCAGCCGGTGAGCGGCGCCCCCGGATGGGCCGTGGACCGGCTCGCCGCCAGGGTGGTCGTCGCGGTCAATTCAGGCCCGGCCCATGATGGAGGGGGATTGCTTTTGACAGTGGCCCCCCGCCATGGCAAGGGAGCCGCCGCTTCCGCCACCCCCCAATCGAAACTCGAGGTCGCCTCCTTGGCCAATCCCGAACTGGGCGCCAAACAGATTTGCCCAACCTGCTCGACGAAGTTCTACGACCTGACCAAGCGTCCGGCCGTCTGCCCCAAGTGCGGGGCCGAGTTCGACCCCGAGGAAGCCCTGCGCAACCGCCGGGTTCGCGCCCGCCCGCTCGTGCCCGACGACGAGGTCGAACAGGCGAAGCCGCCGGTCGCCGCCGACGCCGAAGACGGCTTTGAAGCCGAACCGGACGAAGCCCCCGAGCTGGACGCGGTCGTCGATGAGCCGCCGATCCTCTCCGACGACGATTCGGAGGAAGCGGACCCGGCCGCGCCGCCGAGCGACGCCCTGGGCGTCGATTTCGCCGAGGAAGAGGATCTCGAGGCCGCCGACGACGACGAGGTGCCGTTCATCGAGGATGAGGATGATGATTTTCCCGAGGACGAGATCGACGGCCTGCCGGCCGAGGGCTCGCCCGAGGATCGTTGAGGCGCATCGCCGGGGCACTTGATCGCGTCCGGCCGCCGCACTAGGTTCCGCCGCTTCGCGCCGCGGCGCATCCCGATCGGATCGGGGCTATAGCTCAGCTGGTAGAGCGCTTGAATGGCATTCAAGAGGTCAGCGGTTCGACTCCGCTTAGCTCCACCAATCAGTCTCGCGACCGCGGGACTAGCCTTTTGGTGCCTGAAACAGGCGCTCGTCGCCGTTCCTTGAATTGCCGCCGCCCAAGGGCCACCTGATGATGACGCTGTTTTCCGTCGCCTCTCGAAGGGGCGGAGGGCGGCGGGGTCGCTTATTCAAGGACTCGCCCAATGAACCGCGCCATCGTCTTCGACAGCCCATTTCTGCTGGGCTTCGATCACACCAGATCTCTGATCGAGCGCGTCTCCAAGGCGGCCGGTGAAGGCTACCCTCCATACAACGTCGAGGAGTCATCCGACGGTCGCGTCCGCATCACCGTGGCCGTGGCCGGATTTCTTCCCGATCAGCTCGCCGTGACGGTGGAGGACAACCACCTCACCATCGCCGGCAAGCGCGAGAGCGAGGGCGAGGCCGAACGGGCATTTCTGCACCGCGGAATCGCGGCGCGGAGCTTCGTCCGAGGCTTCATCCTCGCCGACGGCATGGAGGTGGAAGGAGCGACCCTGGAGCACGGGCTCCTGCACGTGGACGCCTTTCGGCCCCAAACGGCCAGCGTGAAGCGCCAAGTGCCCATCAAGGCAGCCGGCTGAACAGAGCGACCGCTTTGCGCGTTGTAAGTTGCGAGAGAGGAGATTGGTCATGACCTTCCAACACCTGACGGCAGAGGCTTTCGCGGCCCTGGGCGGACCCAATCTCGTCTATGTCCGGCCGATCAAGGCCGCCGAAATCATGGCCGACACCCCCCTCGAGCAGATCAAGGGCTTCGATCTGAAACCCGATCAGACGCTCTATGCGGTGCATCGCGCCGACGGCGCTCGCCTGGCCGTGCTCGGTGACAAGGACTCCGCCGTCGCCGCCGCCGTGGCTCACGACCTGGCCCCGGTGTCGGTGCACTAAACCCTGCAGATTTCAAGCCGCGGAGATCTGGACTTCCTGGGCCAACAGGGCGTGGATGGCGTCCGCGCTGCGGGCGACACGCAATTGCTCGCGAATGTCGGCTCGGCGCAGGATGCGTGACACGCGGGCGAGCGCCCGCAGGTGATCCGAGCCGGCGCCGGCGGGGGCCAGCAGGGCGAAGATGAGATCCACAGGCTCGTCGTCGACGGCGTCGAAGTCCACCGGGGTCTCAAGGCGCACGAACACGGCGCGCATATGGGTGAGGCCCTGAACCTGGGCGTGAGGCACGGCGATGCCGCGGCCCACCCCGGTGGGCATGATCGCCTCGCGCTCCATAAAAGCATCGAGCACCTTGGCGGCTTTGAGGCCAAAGCAGCGGGCGGCGATCTCCGAAACCACGGCCAGGGCCTGGCGCTTTGTGGTCGCCGTGACCCTTGGTGCAATGGAACCGGTATCCAGCAGAGCCCCGATCATCAT
>DASZKO010000187.1:0-1703 GCA_035605655.1 Caulobacteraceae bacterium
TCGCCAGCGCGTAGTCCTTGGCCCCGACACCCGGGTCAGGCGCGCCGGCGAAGGTCACCCGCATGTTCTTCGACCTGGCTTGGCGCAGGGTCTGGGTGGCCAGCACGTGCTCCACCTCGCTGGTGCCGATCCCCTGGGCGAGCGCCCCGAAGGCGCCGTGGGTGGAGGTGTGGGAATCGCCGCAGACGATGGTCATGCCGGGCTGGGTGCGGCCCTGTTCGGGCCCGACCACGTGGACGATGCCGTTGCGCGGATCGCCCATGGGGAAGAACTCGATGTGGTTTTCGGCGACATTGCGCTCCAGGGTCTGGAGCTGCAGCCGCGCCTCCGGATCGGCGACGGCGGCGACGCCCAGCGCCTGGCCCTCGGTCGGGGTGTTGTGATCGGCGACGGCCAGGGTGCGATCGGGACGGCGCACGCTCCGGCCGGCCGAGCGGAGCCCGGCGAAGGCCTGGGGCGTGGTCACCTCATGGATCAGGTGCAGGTCGATGTAGAGGACGGCCTCGCCGCCATCTTCAGCGACGAGGTGCGCGTCCCAGATCTTGTCATACAGCGTGCGTCCCGGCATGGGCGGCTACATAGGGTCGGGCCCCCTCGCACGTCCAGGACCCACGTCCCCGTTCCGTCGCCGCGGCGCTGACATCGACGCCGAGATCGGCCAGGCTCGCCCGCAGGACGCAGTCGAGGGGCGTTTCCGGAACCTCGATGAAGGCGCGCAGCTTGGCCTCGTCCAGACCGATCGGCCGCGTCCACAGGTAGCGCATCTCGCCAAGCTCGCGGAACATGGTGACGAACGGCGAGGCGGCGTAGATCAGCCACCAGGGGAACGGCTTGATCGGGATCCGGTCATCGCCGGTGACCCGCCGGACGCCTTCTCCAAGCGAGCGGCCGTCTGGCAGCCAGTGCCCACGGAAATTGAAGACATCGTAGTCGGCCAGGTCGGGTTCGCGGTCGAGCAGGCGCGCCAGAGTCTCGGCCAGATCCGGCAGATAGGCGAAGCCATGGCCCTCGGGCCCGGTGTCATAGACCCCCGTGACCTTCCCAGCCTTGCGCGTCGAGAGCCACAACAAGCCGCTGTTGGGCGCGGCCGGGCCCAGGAAATCGCCGGCCCTCAGCACAAGCGCCTTGACGCCGTCGCGGCTGGCGGCCCGGAGCGCCGCTTCCATTTCTACGCGCACCTTGCCCTTGCGGGTGACGGGCGCCTGGGGCGCGTCCTCGGCGATCCTGTCGCCGGCGTCCGGGGCGTAGTTGTAGACCGTGCCGGGCAGGACGATGCGGGCCCCCTCGGCCCTGGCGGCGGCGATGGTCGCCTCCAGCATCGGGATCGCCAGCTGGCGCCAGCGCCGGTAGCGCGGCGGATTGGCGGCGTGGACGATCACCCGGACGCCGCGGGCGGCGGCGGCCACATCGTCTTTGCTCATGGCGTCGCCGGCGACCCACGCGATGGGCATGTTATGGCCGGCGCGGCGCGCGGCGCTCTGCGGATCGCGCGCCATGGCGCGGATCTTCCAGCCGTGGCGTAGGAGCGCGACCATGGCGTGGCCGCCGAACGAGCCGTTGGGGCCGATGATGAGGGCGGTGCGGTCGGTCATCTGAAAATCTCCTTCGTCCTCAGGCAGGACGTCGCCTTGATGCCCGGGCGGGCCGCTATTCGGAATTGTCTAAGTTCGTGCGGTCGATATACATTTGCGTATGGCCGAACC
>DASZKO010000198.1:0-5450 GCA_035605655.1 Caulobacteraceae bacterium
ACGATCAGGCTGGCGGGCGACTACCGCCTCTCGACCTTCGCCCTCTCCGACGACGGCTCCGGGGGCTCGAAGATCACCGATCCGCCCAAGACCACGACGCTGACCTCGGCCATGGCGGCGTTCGGGGCGGCCGGCGCGTCATCGACCGCGGCGGTCGGCCACGCTTCCTCGCCGCCCGTCCTCCTCGCCCGACCCGGCGGCTAGGCGGATGCAAACGGTTTAGGGGGGAACGCCCCTCCCCCCCGCACTTCCCCGCGAACGCGGGGACCCAGTGGTGTCCAGCCTGGCCCTCTTCCGATGGGATTGACGCTCTCAGGCAAACACAAAAAAACCTGGGTCCCCGCTTTCGCGGGGAAGAGCGGAATGGCGGGTGCGGCTAGGGCGTGAACGTCGCCGTCAGGTCCAGCACGTCGCCGGGGAAGACCTGGCGGGCGTAGGTGATCCCCACGCCGACCCGCCAGGTCCACCGCTTGATGGCAAGGCAGGCCCGCGAGGAGAGGACGCCGAGGGCCTCGGAGACTTCGAGGTCGGGGTTTACCGCGGCGATCTCGTGGCGGGCCTCGCTCCACGCCACGTGGGAAAGCAGCCAGGCGCCCGGCGAGACGCGGGTGAAGTCGACGTCGGCGGCCTTGGGGGCGGCGCCGAGGTTGATCAGGCGGTGCTCGAACGCGAACGGGCGGCCGTCCTCGAGGTGGATGCCGGAGAGTTCGAGGAGGGTCTCGCCGAGGGCGGCGGCTTCGGGAATTCCGGCCGCGCCGCGCAGGCGCCAGGATTTCTGGCGGAAGCCGTAAGGCCGGCCGCGGGCGCGGATCGCCGCCTCGATGTCGGGGATCTCCAGCACCCCGGCGTGGATCGGCGGGCGGGCGACGAAGCTGCCGGCCTTGCGCCGGCGCTCGATCAGGCCGGCGGCGACGAGGGCCTGGACGGCCTTGCCGGCCGTCGCCCGCGCGCAGCCGTAGGTCGCCGCCAGCTCGGTCTCGAAGGGGATGCGGTGGCCGGGCGGCCACGCGCCGGAACGGATGGCGGCGGCGATGTCGGCGGTGATCCTGCCGTGCAGGGTCATGCCGGCAGCCTCGCCAGGACCCGGCGGTAGTCGGCGGCGATCGCCTCGCGGCGCACGTGGCGCCCGCCCGCCACCACCTTCTCGCCGCGCCGCCAGACGTCCTTCACCGCCCCGCCGCGGGCGGCGAAAATCCAGGCGTCGAGGATCGCATCGCCGCTCTTGCCGGCCAGGGCCGGATGGTCGGCGTCGAGGCTGACGATGTCCAGCGAAGCGCCGGCGAGGAGGCCGGCCGGAGCGCCGAGCGCCAGGGCTCCGCCGGCCAGCGCCGCGGTGAAGAGCGCCGCGCCGGTCGAGCCCTCCCCCGCCAGCACAGCCCGCGCGCGGTGGCTGAGCCGCTGGCCGTACTCCAGCAGGCGCAATTCTTCGGCCAGATCGATGAGGACGTTGGAATCGCTCCCCACCCCGAAAGCGCCGCCGGCGTCGCGGTAGGCCCGGGCCGGGAAGAGGCCGTCGCCGAGATTGGCCTCGGTGATCGGGCAGAGCCCCGCCACCGCCCCGCTGGCCGCCAGTCTGGCCGTCTCGCCGGCGTCCATGTGGGTGGCGTGGACCAGGCACCAGCGCTGGTCGACCGGCGCGTGGTCCAGGAGCCAGGCCACCGGCCGCGCGCCGGACCAGGCCAGGCACTCCTCGACCTCGCGGACCTGCTCGGCCACGTGGATGTGGATCGGTCCATCGCCGGCCAGCGGCAGGATGGCGGCCAGCTCGTCCGGCGTCACGGCGCGCAGGGAATGGGGGGCGATTCCGAGGACGCCGTCCGCCAGGGACCCGATCAGGACCCGGCAACGCCCGACAAGGTCCCCGTAGGAGTCCCTCGAATGGACGAAACGCGCCTGCGAGGCGCCCGCATCGGCCCCTCCAAAGCCCCCATGGGCGTAGAAGACCGGCAGGAGGGTGAGGCCGATGCCGCTCTCCTCGGCCGCCGCCGCGATCGCCCCGGCCATGTCGCCCGGCCGGTGCAGGTAGTGGAACTCGCCCACGCGGGTGAAGCCGCACTCCAGCATTTCGGCGTAAGCCATTGTCGCAATGGACTTGACGTCCTCAGGCGTCAGCACTTCGACGAAGCGGTACATCACCTCCCGCCAGCCCCAGAAGCTGTCGTCGCCGACGCGCGTCTCGGCGAGCCCGGCCATGGCCCGCTGGAAAGCGTGGCTGTGCAGGTTGCCGACGCCCGGGACGGCGATCGCCCCGCGCTCGTCGCCGGGCCGGGCGGCGACGCCCGTCTCGATCGAGGCGATGGCCCCGCCGGCCTGGACGAGGCGCACGTCGCGCGCCCAGCCGCCGGGGAGCAGAGCGGTCTCGAACCACAGGGCGTTCATGGGAGCATCTGACGGCCTCGCCGATATTATGTCTAGACATAATCCGCGCGAGCGGCGAAGCATGGGCGATGCGCTGCGAGACGATCTGGCGGAACGCGCGGCTGGCCACGATGGTGGGCGGCCTGGGCGAGGTCGAGGGCGGCGTGGTGGCGGCGCGGGACGGCAAGATCCTCTACGCCGGGCCGGCCGCCGAGGCCCCGGCGCTCGACGCCGCCGAGACCGTCGACTGCGCCGGGCGGTGGATCACCCCGGGCCTCATCGATCCCCACACTCACCTCGTCTTCGCCGGCGACCGGGCGGCCGAGTTCGAGCTGCGCCTGGCCGGGGCCAGCTACGAGGAGATCGCCCGCGCCGGCGGCGGCATCCTCTCCACCGTCGAGGCCACCCGCGCGGCGACCAGGGACGAGCTCGTCGAAGCCGCCCTCCCCCGCCTCGACGCCATGATCGCCGAGGGGATCACCACGGTGGAGGTGAAGTCCGGCTACGGCCTCGATGCGGCCAGCGAAATCCGAATGCTCGAGGCGGCCCGGGCGCTCGGCGAACGGCGGGACGCGCGGGTCGTCACGACCTGGCTCGCCGCCCACGCCACGCCGCCGGAATTCGCTGGAAATCCCGACGGCTACGTCGACCAGTTATGTCTAGACATAAAGCAACTGGACGGCCGGGCCGACGCCGTCGACGCCTTCTGCGAAACGATCGGCTTCACCCCCGCCCAGGTGCGGCGCCTCTTCGAAGCGGCGCGGGCCGCGGGCCTTCCGATCAAGCTCCACGCCGAGCAACTCTCCAACCAGGGCGGCGCGGCTCTGGCGGCGGAATTCGGGGCCCTCTCGGCCGACCACCTGGAATGGCTCGACGAGGCCGGCGTGGCGGCCATGGCCAGGGCCGGGACGGTCGCGACCCTGCTCCCCGGCGCCTACTACTTCGTCCGCGAGACCCGCGCCCCGCCGATCGAAACCCTGCGCACCTATGGCGTCCCCATGGCGCTGGCCAGCGACTGCAACCCCGGCACCTCGCCGCTCACCTCGCCGCTGATGGTGATGAATCTCGCCGCCACCTGCTTCCGCCTGACCGTCGAGGAATGTCTCGTGGGCGTCACCCGCCACGCCGCCGCGGCCCTCGGCCTCGCCGCCGAGATCGGCACGCTGGAAGCGGGCAAGCAGTGCGACCTGGCGATCTGGGACATCGAGCGGCCGGCCGAGCTCGTCTACTGGATGGGCGCCCATCCCCTGCACGCCAGGGTGTGGAGGGGCAATTGACCGAGGTGATCCTCAGGCCGGGCAAAGTCAGCCTCGACCAATGGGCCGCCATCTACGCCGGCGCCGATCTCAAACTCGATCCCGCCTCGGCGCCGGCGATCGCAGCGGCGGCGGCGGCGGTGGAGCGGCTGCTCGCCAAGGGCGCGGCGGTCTATGGGGTCAACACCGGCTTCGGTAAGCTCGCCAGCGTGCGGATCGAGACCGCCGATCTGGCCCGCCTGCAGACCAACCTCGTCCTCTCCCACGCCGCCGGGGTGGGCGAGGCCGCGCCGATCAATGTCGTGCGGCTGATGATGGCCCTCAAGCTCGCCGGCCTCGCCCGCGGCGCCTCGGGGGTGAGGCCGGCCACCACCGATTTTCTGGAGGCCATGCTGGCGCGCGGGATCACCCCGGTGGTCCCGGTCCAGGGCTCGGTGGGCGCGTCCGGCGATCTCGCCCCCCTGGCCCATATGGCCGCGACCATGATCGGCGTCGGAGATGCCTGGCTGGGCGCTTCACGCATGCCGGCGGGCGATGCGCTCGCCAGCGTCGGGCTTTCGCCGTTAGTGCTCGGCCCCAAGGAGGGCCTGGCCCTCCTCAACGGCGCCCAGTTCTCCACCGCCTACGCCCTAGCCGCGCTCTTCGAGGCCGAGACCCTGTTCCGCGCCGCCCTGATCACCGGGGCCCTCTCCACCGAGGCGGCCAAGGGGGCCGACACGCCGTTCGATCCCCGCATCCACGCCCTGCGCGGCCACGCCGGCCAGATCGAGACGGCCGACGCCCTGCGGGCCCTGATGGCCGGATCGGCGATCCGCGCCTCGCACCTCACCGGCGATCCCCGGGTCCAGGATCCCTACTGCCTGCGCTGCCAGCCCCAGGTCATGGGCGCGGCCCTCGATATCCTGCGCCAGGCCGCCCACACCCTGGCCATCGAGGCCAACGGGGTCACCGACAACCCCCTGATCTTCCCGGACGACGACGAGGCGCTCTCCGGCGGCAACTTCCATGCCGAGCCGGTCGCCTTCGCCGCCGACATGATCGCCCTGGCCATCTGCGAGATCGGTTCGCTCGCCGAGCGGCGGGTGGCCATGCTCACCGACCCGGCGCTCTCGGGCCTGCCGGCCTTCCTCACCCCGCGTCCGGGACTCAACTCCGGCTTGATGATCGCCCAGGTCACCGCCGCCGCTCTGGTTTCGGAGAACAAGCAGCGGGCCTACCCGGCCAGCGTCGATTCCATCCCCACCAGCGCCAACCAGGAGGACCACGTCTCCATGGCCGCGCACGGGGCGCGCCGACTGATGGCCATGGTGGAGAACGCCACCGCGGTTGTCGGCATCGAGCTCATCGCCGCCGCCCAGGGCTGCGACTTCCATGCGCCGCTGATCTCCAGCCCGGCGCTGGAGGCGGTGCGGGCCCGGCTGCGCGCCGACGTGCCGGCGCTCGCCGACGACCGCTGGCTGCATCCCGACATCGCCGCCGCCACGGCGCTGGTGCGCGGGGGCGACCTCCTGGCCTCCGCCGGCCTCGCCCTGCCGGGATTGTTGGCGTGATCGGCGCCCAGGTCTTCTCTTCCCCCCGCATCGGGGGGAAGTGGCCCGCAGGGCCGATGGGGGGTCTGGCGACCATCGTATCGCCTCCGGTTGCGCCCCCCTTCCCCGGCTTCGCCGGTACTTCCCCCCGATGCGGGTGGAAGAGAGGCGATCGGTGACTCCCGCCTGGCTCGACATTCGGCGCGGGGAGGCGCCGCTGATCGTCTCCATCCCTCACGCTGGGACGGAGATCCCGCCGCACCTCGTCGGCCGCTTCGTCTCGCCATGGCTGGCCAAGCGCGACGCC
>DASZKO010000197.1:0-1733 GCA_035605655.1 Caulobacteraceae bacterium
GCGCCAGCCCCTGGAAACCGGCGAGGTGGTGGTGGCGCGGGCCAACGCCCACGTCCGCTATCCGGCGAGGTTCCAGCTCGTCGCCGCCATGAACCCCTGCCGCTGCGGCGCCGGCGGCCTGGGGCGCGGCGCCTGCGGCAAGGCCCCGCGCTGCTTGCAGACCTATCAGGGGCGCCTGTCCGGGCCGCTGCTCGACCGCATCGACCTCACCGTAGATGTGCCGGCGGTCAGCGCCGCCGACCTCGCCCTGCCGCCGCCGGCCGAAGGCAGCGCCGAGGTCGCCGCCCGGGTTGAGGTCGCCCGGGACCTGGCCGCTGGACGCGCCAACGACGAGAAAGAGGGCGCCGGCGCACTCAACGCCCAGGCCGACGGCGCCTGGCTGGAACGGATCGCCGCCCTCGACGCCCCCGGCCATGCGCTGCTGGCCAAGGCGGCGGACTATGGCGCGCTTACGGCGCGGGGCTGGACCCGGACCCTGCGCCTTGCCCGCACCATTGCCGACCTCGACGGCTCCGACGCCGTGCGTCGCGTCCACGTGGCCGAGGCGCTGATCTACCGCCGCGCGCGCCTCGCCGCGGAAAATGGCGTCGCAGAGCCGGGCAGGACCTGGGCGTGACGGACGAAATCGACCTGGTCGCCCGGGCTCTGAGAGAGGACGGCGCTGAGGTGGCGCGAGGGATCGTGCCGCTAGCCTGGGTCGAGCGGATACGGGTGGCCATCGAGGCCGAGCTCGCCGCCGGCTCGCCGACGGCGGCGGAATACGGCCGTGCGGCCGGCCGGTTCTACGGCGACTTCTTCCTGTGGCGTCGCAACGACGAGTTCCGAGCGTTCGCCTTCGCCTCGCCCCTGCCGGCGCTGGCCGCCCGCCTGATGGCGTCCAGCCGCGTCAACCTTTTCTACGACCAGTTGTTCGTGAAGGAGCCCGGCTCGGTCGAGCCGATGCCCTGGCGCCAGGACCTGCCCTATTGGCCGGTGAGCGGCGATCAGGTGATTTCGATCTGGGCTCCGTTCGACGAGGTCGGGCCCGAGAACGGCGGCGTCGCCTATGTTCGCGGCTCACACCGCTGGGTAAGGATGTTCCGGCCGCAGGCCTTCGATCCCGACAACGCGGGCGCCTTCGCCGCCAGCCCCTATCCGCCGATGCCCGATATCGACGCCGGGGGCGGTGAGAACGAGCTGATCTCCTGGACCCTCGCGCCCGGCGACGTCCTCATCCATCACCCGCTCACCATCCATGGCGCGCCCGGCAATCGCACGGCCGGTCGCCGCCGCCGCGCGCTCGCGGTCCGCTACACCGGCGATGACGCCTGCTATGCGCCCCGACCCGGGACCTTCTTGGAGATGGAGAGCGTCCGCGCCCACGTCCCGGCTCCCGGACTGCAAAGCGGCGATCCCATGGGCGGCGAGCTTTTCCCAGAGGCCTGGCGTGAGCCTACTTCGCCAGCTCGAACGTCCCGCTGACCTCGATCTTGATGTCGAGTTCGCCCGTCTCGACCGGTGTCACCGGCGTGGCCTGGACCGCCATGGCCCTCATCATCGGCCGGGGCGGGGAGGGGGCATAGCCGCCGCCCTCGGAGAGGTCGACCAGGCGGCCGACGTGATAGCCGGCGGCGTCGGCATAGAGCCGCGCCTTGTCCTCCAGGGCCTTCACCGCCCGCACCCGCGCCTCATTCTGGGCCGAGACCGGATTGGCGAGGCCGAAGCTGATGTCGCCGACGTTGTTGGCCCCGGCG
>DASZKO010000199.1:0-5131 GCA_035605655.1 Caulobacteraceae bacterium
AGGATGGCCATCTCGAACATGAACGAGCCGTCCTCGTCCTCGTCCTGATAGATCACCCCGATGAATTCGCCTTTCATCTCGACCTCGGCGGAGTCCTTCTGCTTGGGTCGGGCCTTCACGGCGATGTGGGGATTGCCGAAGGTGCGTTTCAGGTGCGCCTGGACGCGCTCGATATCGTTCTGGTCCACGTCGGCGCCTCGCCAAAAAGTGTAGAACTCGGGCGAACCTAGCGCCAATTGCGCGCGCCGCAAACGGGCGCTTCAGATCACGTAGTCGTAGACCGCCTCGGAGAGGGTGTGATCCATGCTCCGCGCCGGTTCGGGGCAGGTCGGGCAATTGACCAGCCGGGCCGGCACGCCGGCGGCGGTGCAGTGGGCCGGCACCGGCTTGAGCACCACCGAGCCGGAGGCGATCTTCGCGTAGTCGCCGATCGTGATGTTGCCCAGGACCTTGGCCCCGGCCCCCAGCAGCACGCCGTTGCCGATCTTGGGGTGGCGATCGCCGCGCTCGGCCCCGGTGCCGCCGAGTGTGACGCCCTGGAGCATGGAGACATCGTCGCCGACCACCGCCGTCTCGCCGATCACGATGCCGGTCCCATGGTCGAAGAAAGCTCCGGCGCCGATCACCGCGCCCGGATGGATGTCGACCTGAAACAGCTCGCTCATCCGGCTCTGGAGATAGTGGGCGATGGCCTCGCGGCCGCTCAGCCACAGGCGGTGGGCGATGCGATAGGTTTGCAGGGCCTGGAAGCCTTTGAAATAGAGGAACGGCTGGACGTAGCCCTTGCAGGCCGGGTCACGCTCGAAGACGGCGCGGAGATCGGCCTCGGCCTGCTCGATGATCGACCGATCGCCGGCATAGGCTTCCTCGGCCAGTTCGCGCAGGCTCATGGCCCGCAGTTCCTGGTCCCCCAGCTTGCGGGCGATCTGGTACGAAAGGGCGCTCGCCAGATTGCCGTGGCGGATGACGACGGCGTTCAGCAGCGAAGCGAGCGAAGGTTCCTGCTCGGCCAGATGCGCCGCCTCGTTGCGCAGGGCGGCCCAGACCGGCGGAGCGAGGTCCGCGTCGACCACTTCCAGGCGTTTGGCCATCTTCGAGCCTCCCTCGCGGCGCCGAGCCTCTCCCCGCCATATGGCGCCCGACCTCCCGCTCCGCCAGGGGCGATCGAAGGCGAAGTTCGCGCCTCGCCGATTGCGGGTCCGGCGACGGCGCCCTAACTGCAAGCATTGTCAAACCGTTGAGCCCAGCCCTGACCTCCCTCCCCTCGCCCGCCTTCGGTGATCCTCTGCCGGTCGCGGCTTCGCCGCCGACGTTGGAGTTCCTCGCCCGCCGACGCTCGGCGGCGGCCCTGGCGCTCACCGCCCCGGCCCCCAGCGAGGCTGACCTGGCCACGCTCCTCGCCCTCGCCGCTCGCGTGCCCGACCACGGCAAGCTGTCGCCATGGCGCTTCGTCATCCTCGCCGGTGACGCCAAGGATCGTTTCATTCGCGGCCTCGAGGCCATCGCCCAAGGACGCCCCGACAGCGCCAAGGCGACCGCCAAGCTCGGCAAGATCCGCAACCCGCCGCTCACGGTGGCGGTGATCTCCAGGGTTGTGGCCGGCGAGATTCCCGAGTGGGAGCAGCGGCTCTCGGCCGGGGCGGTGTGCGCCATGCTGATCACGGCCGCCCAGGCGATGGGCTACGGCGCCAACTGGATCACCGACTGGTACGCCTATGACGACGCCGCCAATCGCCTGCTCGGCCTTGGCGAAGGCGAGCGGGTGGCCGGCTTCGTGCATCTGGGGACGCCCGCCGAAGCGCCGCTGGAGCGCGTGCGCCCAAACGTGGCGGCCCTCACCTCGACCTGGGAAGGCTAGCGGCCGCGATAGGGCTCGACGCCGGGATCGGGGAGCCACAGGCCTTCCGGCGCCGGCCCGGTCTGCCAGAAGACGTCGATGGGAATGCCGCCGCGCGGATACCAGAACCCGCCGATGCGCAGCCAGGTCGGCTCGGTGGCGGCGACGATCGCCTTGCCGATCGAAAGCGTGCAGTCCTCGTGGAAGGCGCCGTGGTTGCGGAACGAGGCCAGATAGAGCTTCAGCGACTTGGACTCGATCAGCCGCTCGGCGGGCGCATAGTCGATGACCAGACGGGCGAAATCCGGCTGGCCGGTGACCGGGCAGAGGGAGGTGAACTCCGGGGCGGTGAAGCGGGCGAGGTAGAGCGTCCCGGCATGGGGATTAGCCACCGTCTCCAGCCGCGCCTCTTCCGGGCTGGCCGGGATGGCGACCTCATGGCCGAGCTGGGTGAGGCGGGTCTCGTTCATGGCGGCGGGGTTTAGCGCGGAACCGGCGCGCTCGCCATGCCACCCTCAGTCTACCCGCCCCCGCGTCGGCCGCGGAATGAGCGGGTTGCGACGGCCGTTCACCACCCGCAGGTAAATGCCGTCTCCGGGATCGGGCTGCGGGCCGGCGCGGTCGGCGAGTTGGGCGAAGCCCAGTTCGATGTGCAGGTGCGATCCCTCCGGTCCGTGGGCGCCCTCGGGGATCACCCGGGCGAAGGGTTCGTCCGATCGTCTCAGAACCGCGGCGGCGCTCTCGAGCGACATGCCCTCCACGACCACGTCATAGGCGCCCGGCGAATCGACCGTGCCCATGGAGTGATGCGAGATGTGGCCAAGCGGCACGGTCCCGGCGCCCTCGCGGCGCAGCTCGTCCTCGCGCTCTTGCGTGCGGTAGCCGCTGGTCTCGCGCCAGCGGCCCTCGCCGAAGACGTGGTTCATCGACGAGCGGAACTGCTCGCCCGGGGCGGGGGCGTCGGCGCTCTGGGCGATCGCCGCGGTCGAGGCGACCAGCATCATGAGGCCTACAGCCGCGATCACGAGACGACTCCGTGCGGCCATCGATTACCCCCCGACCGTTTCCTTGGCGATGACAAGCCAAGCCTCTATCAGATTGCCCCAGGATCGCGAGCGGAGGAAGGCCATGGCGGGACGGGATTTCGACGGCTGGACGGTGCTGGTCACCGGCGCCTCCACGGGCCTCGGGCGGGCGATCGCCGTGGAGTGCGCCGAACGCGGCGCCGCCCAGGTGGTGATCAACTTCGCCTCCAGCGCCGAGGAGGCGGCCGAGACCTGCCGTCTTGTCGAGAGCCATGGGGCCGAGGGGGTGCTGGCCCAGGGCGATGTGGCCCAGGACGAGGATTGCCGCAAGATCGCCGCCGCCGTCACCACGGGGCGCATCGATGCCCTCTTCAACAACGCCGGGGTGACCAGGTTCGCCAACAACCACGCCGACCTCGACGCCGTCGGAGCCGAGGATTTCGCCCGGCTCTATGCGGTCAATGTGATCGGCGCCTATCAGATGATCCGCGCCGCCCGGGCCTTGCTGGAGGTCGCGCCGCAGGCCGGGGCCGTGGTCAACACCGCCTCGGTGGCCGGGGTGCTGGGGATCGGCTCGTCGGTGCCATACGCGGCCTCGAAGGGGGCGATGATCACCATGACCCTGTCGCTGGCGAGGGCCCTCGCCCCGAAGATCCGCGTCAACGCCGTCTGTCCGGGGTTCATCGACACGCCTTGGTTCGGCAAGGCCATGCCCGCCGAGGCGCTGGAGCGGATGCGGGCCGGGGTCGCCGCCTCCATGCCTCTGAAGGCCGCCTCGACCGCCGAGGACATCGCCGGGGCGGCGGTGTTCCTCGCCTCGCCCGCCTCGCGCCACATCACCGGCGAGACCCTGATGGTCGACGCCGGCCTGCACCTCGGCTACGCGCCGCTCGGCATGCGATAGGGGTCCGAAAGCCGCCAGAGCGGCGGCGAGGATCGAGTTAAGCCTCGCAACCAGAATAGGAGCCGTTCATGGCCGTCACCACCGAACAGAAGCGCGCCGCTTTCCGGGCCCTGCACCGTCAGGGCTGCTTCGTCATCCCCAACCCCTGGGACGTCGGCTCGGCGATCGCGCTCGAGCGCCTCGGCTTCAAGGCCGTGGCTTCGACGAGCTCGGGCATGGCCTGGTCGCTGGGGATGGCCGACAACCACGTCAGCCGCGATGTCGTGCTGGATCACCTGAGACGGGTCGCCGCCGCCGTCGACATTCCCCTGAACGCCGACTTCGAAGGCGGTTTCGCGGTGGACCCGGAGGGCGTTCGCGCCAACGTCGCCCTGGCGGTGGAGACCGGCGTGGCGGGCCTCTCAATCGAGGATTCCACCGGCGACGCGGCCCAGCCGCTGTTCGACTTCGCCCTCGCCGTGGAGCGCATCGCCGCCGCCCGATCCGCCATCGACGCCAGCGGAACCGATGTGCTGCTGACCGCGCGGTCCGAGGGGTTCATCGCTGGGCGGCCGGATATGGCCGAGACCCTGCGCCGACTGACCGCCTTCAGCGAGGCCGGCGCCGACTGCCTCTATGCGCCCGGCATCCGCAGCGAAGCGGAGATCGCCGAGGTGGTGGCCGCCGTCGCCCCCAAGCCGGTCAATGTCCTCGCCCCCGGGCTCTCGGTGGCGGTGCTCGAGAAGCTGGGGACGCGGCGGATCAGCGTCGGCGGGGCGCTGGCCCGCACCGCCTGGGGCGAGTTCCTGCGCGCCGCTCGCGAAATCGCCGATGAGGGCGAGTTCGGGGCTTTCGCCCGGGCCGCCAAAGGTGGCGAGCTCAACGGTATGTTCGCCGGCCGCTAGGCCGGGGCGGCGATCCATTCGAGCGCCGCCGGCCAGTCGATGACCGGCAGCTCGTCGATGTGTTCGCGAAACCAGGCGAAGCGCCGCGGAGTCAGTTCGGCGCGCCGATCGGCCAGACGAGCGCCATCACTCCGCAGCCGGATGATCCCGATTCCGTGATCGATGGCGATGAGCCGGAAATCGACATCCGGCGAGACGGCGAGCTCGAAGGCGACCTTCCACGGATCGCCGGTCCATCGGCTGGTGGAGATCTGCGGGACGTGCTCCTCGATCCAGTCGCGGGGAAACATGTCGTGGACGGCGATCCAGCCGCCGCTCCGCACCACGGCGAGGGCGTTCACGACATCGCGCCTGGCCTGGTCGTAGGTGTGCAGACCATCGATGAACACCACATCGAAGCGCTCTTCATTGCCGGCGAAAAAAGCGTCGCTGGTCATCCGATGGGTGCCGCCCTGGGCCGGATCGACCCCCACCTTGTGGC
>DASZKO010000205.1:0-5371 GCA_035605655.1 Caulobacteraceae bacterium
CGAATAGATCTTCATGATGTGCCAGATGATCGGCCGCCCGCCGATCTCGACCATGGGCTTGGGCCGCACGGCCGTCTCTTCGCCCAGGCGGCTGCCGACGCCCCCGGCCAGGATCACCACCTTCATTCCGCGCCCCTCCAACCGGCCCCCATGCCGCATCATAGAATCGCGCGCCTGATGATAGAGCGTTAATGGCGAGGGACCATGCGGCGACATTCGCCGGATTTCTTCCGTTTCGCTTACGGCTTGCGCCAGACGAACAGGATCGATTTGCCGAGGTTGAAGCCCAGGAGCGGATCGATCAGGCGTGAGACCGGAACCATCCATCGGTCCCACAAGACGATCTGCGCAAGGCTCGGCGTCGCGGAACGCAGCACCAGCTTGTTCGCCGCCGAGGCCAACAGGCCGACGCTGTCGAGATAGGCGGCAGAGTCCAGGCGTAAGCCGCCCGGCGTCAGGCGCTGGGCGTCGCTGCGCCGGTACCGCCGAAAATGACCGATGGCGGCGTCGAACGGACTGTAGAGCCACGGATGGGCCGGCGACATGACGAGGATCCGTCCGCCGCTTTTCAGGCGGGCCGCCGCCCGCTCGAGTTCGGCTGCATCGTCCTCGATATGCTCCAGCACGTCGACATAAAGGATGGAGTCGAAGGCGGGCGCGTCGGCCAGATCGGCCACCGTTCCCAGCTTTGCGCGGCACACCGCCGGCAGCTGGCCGTCGGCTATCGATTGCTCCAGGCGGGCCTCGAGATCGCGATCCGGTTCAAGGCAGAGCCAGGTCTCCGCCGCCGGGCCGCACAGGGCCGCGGTCGTGCCGCCCAGGCCCGCGCCCACCTCCAGGGCCGCGCCGTGCAAACGCCGAGACATCCGATCGGCGAGGTAGCGCTTCCAGTTGTGAGCATGCTGGAAGAGTTCGAGTTCGCCGCCCTGATATTCGAACGTCTCGGTCAAGGGCTGGGCGCCGCCGTCGCGCAGTCACTGCGTTCGAAGAGGCGCCATTCCCCGTGCTCGGCGACTAACTTTGGCGAACAGGGCGCGCCGGCGAACAAGCGGGCAGGAACCGATCCGGCGCTCCGGACGAAAAAATAATCGTACCGCCCGCCATCATCTCGACGCCAGTCGAAATGTGAAGCCGCGAATGGCAAGATGCCCGAGGCGTAGACCGGCGGCACGGTGCGAAAGCGGACGACCTCGGTGTGGAACGCGGCTAGGCTGTGATCGACGAAGCCGTGACGGTCGGCCTGGTACCAGGATGGGAAATACTCATAGACCGCCGGATCGACGCCGGTTGCGGTGTGCATGTCCAACACTAGCCCAATGGCCCGCCGCCCAGGTTGGGCCCTTTCCAACACAGCCGTGAAATCTCGCGTTTCGGCGGCGAAGCGGACGGCCTGTACCAGATGGGGGCCGAGCGCGAGGAGACCTGTGGCGGCGGCCACCACGTCGAGCCGCCGACCGGTGAGGGGTGCGGGCGTCTGGGATTCGCTGAACAGCCACGCCCACGCAGACGGCAGGAAGAGAGTCAGCCTCGGCTGGACGAAGAGAACGCCCCACAGCCAGTCAGGCGCTAAGGCGGCTGCACCGATCGTGCCCACTGCGATGACCAGGCTTTCCCGACGTCGCATGTCCATTTTAAGTCCGCCGAGAAATGGCGCGGCCATCATCAGGATGAAGCAGACTATCGGGAGTTGGCCAGGGTAACCGAAGGCCCCGCAGACGAACCGCAAAAGGCGAAGAACGGCTGGACCCATGTCGACCCGGGCGCCAAGGGCGCCGGACACGTTCGGTTCCGTCCGCCCCATGACGAAGAAAATCAAAGCAGCCATCACGAGGGGCGGCACAAACGGCCAAGAACGCGAGGCGGCCTGCCTGAATTGCGGGTTTCGAACCAATACGATGGCTGCGCCGATCGGGAGGCTGAGGAGGAAAACGAGGCCGTGAGAAAAGAGCAACGCCAGGCCGAGCGATGTCAGCGCCAACCCAAGTCGCGCGCCCCCTTGCCTCGCGTAGAGGATCGCGAGCCATATGAAGGCGAGGCCCACAGGCGCCGCGACCAGGAATGTGTAGAGGCCCCAACTGTAGGCGAAGCCGAAGAAGCTCACGAAGTGAAAGCTGTCGAGTCGCCGCGAGGCGCCGAGTTCATCGGCGATCGCGATTCCAATAAGGCCAAAAGCGGCGTAGGCCACGGTCAGGACCGTCTTGAGCGCCGCCGCCATCGGCATAACCATCGCCAGTGGCGTGGCCAGGGCGTAGCCGATGAGATAGGGCGTGAAGAGATTGATCCGGACCTCGTTCGCCCACGGCGAGTGGCCGAGGATCAAGTCCTTCAACAAGCCGGCCTGGCCGGCATGCTGCGGCAGGTCCGCCATGGGCGGCCACGGCGGTATCCAGATGACCGCAACCCCGACGACGAAGACGAGCCAAGGCGCAAACCTCGAGAGGCTGTCCATTCGAGCTTGCCCGGCCGTCTCGATCGCCCCGGTCACGGGCGGTCGGTAACATATGGCGTCGATTCGCGGCAGTCAGGGTCGGCTGAGAATCCCACGCCAGCCGATAAGGCGCCCAGTGGCCGAGGTGGCGAAAGAGGGTGAACCCGCTAGGGCCAAGTTCCTGACGCCAGCGAGACGTTCGGGGAACCGCGGCCTATTTGGGAACCTGAGTCGCTACTCGGCCGGGAAGATCATTGAGGGTGCTGCGATCTGAGGCGCTGAATTTGTGCTAGCTGGAGGAAATGGATCGCGAACGCATCATCTCGCTACAGATCCTGCGATTTTTCGCGGCGATGGCCGTCGTCACGCTACATGTTCGCAACCTCGTCCCGATGGTAGCCGGCGCGTCGGGCTCTGGCGTCGCATTCAATGCTCTGGAGTCCGGCGCTGCCGGCGTCGATGTGTTCTTCGTCCTATCCGGCCTTGTGATCGCACTGACCGGCCCCCTCGCGAAGCCACAGCCATCAGGCGCCGTATTCTTCTGGCGTAGATGGCGTCGTGTCGCTCCGCTCTATTTCCTGCTTACCATTCCGGTGCTCGTCGCAGCCATCCGAAGCGGCGGGCTAGACCCAGGGCGCGTCGCAGCGACCTTCCTTTTCTGGCCCTATGCGGCAGCGCGACCGGCCTATCCATATCTGGAACCCGGATGGACGCTGTGCTTTGAGATGGCCTTTTATGCGTCGGTCGCGCTCGCGCTGGCGTTGGCCAAATCCAGGCGTGCGGTGATCTGTGCCGCCCTCGCCGTGGGCGCCCTTAGCATATTCAACGGCCTCTTCCTTGAGTTCGGCTTCGGTCTCGCGATGGCGTCAAATCGCGATCGCATCATGCGATTGGGCGCGCCGCTCGGCGTTTTGCTGATCTTCGCCAGTTTGGCGGTCATCATCCTGGAAGCTTCGTTTCACCTGACGCCGATCGACGAATCCTATGCCCTGCTGGGTGGTCGAGGAACCCTCCGCCACGTCATCGCGGTCGGCTTGCCGTCCGCCTGTATCGTCGCTGGAACTCTGGCGCTCGAACCCTGGGCGAAAGGAAGGTTGGCTAGCCTGCTATCCGCTGGCGGGGATGCGTCGTTCGCCATCTACCTGACCAATCAGACCGGAGCGAACGCAGCCGTCTCGCTACTGCGCTTCCTGCCGTCGTGGTCTTGGGCGGCGACCGCGGCGTCGTTTTGCCTTGGGATGCCCTTACTGTTTGGCTTGGTCATTCACCGTTGGATAGAGCGGCCAATCCTGAGAGACCTTAAGCGACTTCGGCTACTCGCACGCCCCGTAGCCGCGGCCGATTAACCCGCCGCGCCGATTCGAAGGCGCGGCGATTGGCCGTCTCGCGCCGAATCGCGTCTCGGCGCTAGACTCGGCCGGCCATGAAGTCGGTCACCATCCTCACGCCCTGCTACAACGAGGAGGCGAACGTCGAGCCCCTCTATGAGCGGGTGCGCGTATGACCGATCAATCTGGCGGATCGGCGGTGGCGGTGGTCACGCCAGTGCTCAACGACTGGGTGTCATTGAAGCGCCTGATCGCCGATCTCGACCGCCTTCCCGAACTCGCCGGCCGACGACTTGATGTCTATGCCGTCGACGACGGTTCGTTTCCGCCCCCGCCCGTGGCGGACCTTGGCGACGCCGCCAGCGGATCGGGCGCGGTGCGCAGCGTGCGCGTCGTCCAGCTGGCCGCCAACCTCGGGCACCAGCGCGCGATCGCGGCCGGTCTCGTTTCGCTGGCCGCCGAGAGCGAGTACGACGCCGTGCTGGTCATGGACGCCGATGGTGAGGACCGTCCAGCCGACGCCGCCCGCCTGATCGCCGCCGGAAACGATACGGCCATCGTCCTGGCCCTGCGGTCGCGCCGCTCGGAAGGACTGTTCTTCCGAGCCGGATACCGGGTCTATCGGCTGCTCTTCCGCTTTCTGACCGGTCGCACGATTCGCTTTGGCAACTTCTGCCTGATCCCGACGCGGTTTCTGCCGGCCCTCACCCACAGCCCGGCGACCTGGAACAACCTCGCCGCCGCGATCATGCGCTCGCGCCTGCCGACGGTGGATCTGCCTACGCCGCGGGGCGAACGCTACGCGGGCCGCTCGCAGATGAACTTCATCTCCCTGGCCGCCCACGGCCTCTCGGCCATTTCGGTCTACATCGACGTGATGCTGATCCGGATCATCTGCGCGGCGCTTTCGGTGAGCGGATTGATCGCGGTCGTCGGCCTGGTGGTGATGTGCCTCAAGCTCTTCACCGGCCTCGCCATCCCGGGCTGGGCCTCGCTGCTCGGCGTCTCGCTGCTGGTGCTATTGTTCCAGGCGCTGATGTTCGCCTCGATCGCCCTCTTCCAGTTCCTCAGCTTCCGATCCATGCCCACGGTCGTGCCGGCGGCGCACGCGCCGCAGCTGATCGCCCGGGTGATCGAGATCACCCCGTCCTGAGCAGGGCGTCGAAATAGGCGATGGTCTTCTCGAGGCCCTCGCGCAGGGGCGTGGCCGGCGTCCAATCGGCGTGGTCGGAAGCCAAGTCGGGATTCAGGGTTCGACGAAATTCATAAGCCTTCGATGCCGGTGCATGTCGCGCCGAATCGCCTCTTGACGCTAGACTTGGCCGGCCATGAAGTCGGTCACCATCCTCACCCCCTGCTATAACGAGGAGGCCAACGTCGAGCCGCTCTATGAGCGGGTGCGACAGATCATGGCCGATGTCGGCCGCTATAACTACGAGCACCTCTTCATCGACAACGCCTCCACCGATTCCACGGTGGCGATCCTCCGCCGCCTGGCCGCCGCCGATCCCAACGTCAAGGTCATCGTCAACACCCGCAACTTCGGCCAGGTCGGCTCGCCGATGTACGCTCTCTCCCAGGCCCGGGGCGACGCCATGATCGGCCTGGTGGCCGA
>DASZKO010000228.1:0-4539 GCA_035605655.1 Caulobacteraceae bacterium
CCGCATGGTCCTGCAGCGCGACTTCGAGGACGCCAAGGACAAGGTGATGATGGGCGCCGAGCGCAAGTCGATGGTGATGAGCGACGAGGAAAAGCGCAACACCGCCTATCACGAGGGCGGCCACGCCCTGGTGGCCCTGTCCGTGCCCTCGGCCGACCCGGTCCACAAGGCGACGATCATCCCCCGCGGCCTGGCGCTGGGCATGGTCATGCAGCTCCCCGAGGGCGACCGCTATTCGATGAACTACGAGCAGATGACCTCGCGCCTGGCGATCATGATGGGCGGGCGCACCGCCGAGGAGCTGATCTTCGGCAAGGACAAGATCACTTCCGGGGCCTCCAGCGACATTTCGTCGGCCACGTCCCTGGCCCGCAACATGGTCACCCGCTGGGGCTTCTCCGACGAGCTCGGCACCGTCTCCTACGGCGACAATCAGGAGGAAGTGTTCCTCGGCCACTCGGTGGCCCGGACCCAGAACGTCTCCGAGGACACCGCCCGCAAGATCGACTTCGAGGTCCGACGGCTGGTGCAGAACGCCCATGACGAGGCGCGCCGAATCCTCACCGAGCGGCTCGAGGACCTGCACACCCTGGCCAAGGCCCTCCTGGAATACGAGACTCTCGGCGGCGACGAGATCGTCAACGTGCTCAAGGGCGTCAGACCCAATCGCGACGAGCCCACCGCCCGCATCCCCGAGCGTCCACGTGGCGCGGTGCCCCTGGCCCCCCGCCCCGATCCCGGCCTGGCCCCCGGCTGAGCGGCGCCCTTGCCAGTCCTCCTTCCCCTCGATGGGGAAGGTGGCGCGAAGCGCCGGATGCGGTGAGGCGGCGTCCCCCACTCGTCCCGACCTGCGGTCGGTCCACCCTCCCCATGAGAAGGGGAGGGAGGAAGAGGGAGGATTTCCTCCTCCCCCTGGATGGGGGAGGTGGCCTCGCGAAGCGAGGTCGGAGGGGGTGGGGGCGCGGACCCCACCCGTTTCGCGCGGAGCCTGTCCTCGGGCCGGCCTTCGGCCGGACCCGGGGGCGCGGTCCACCCTACCCATGAAGGGGAGGGAGGGGCGGCGAACGCTGGTGATGGGGATCGTCAACTGCTCGCCCGACAGTTTCTCCGGGGATGGCGGGGCGAGCTTCGACCGGGCCCTGGCGATGGCGGGGGCCGGGGCGGACTGGCTGGATGTGGGCGGGGAATCGACCCGCCCGGGCGCGGCGCCGGTGTCGCTGGACGAGGAGCTGGCGCGGGTGATCCCGGTCATCGAGGCGATCCGCGCGCGCGTCGCTGTCCCGATCTCCGTCGACACCATGAAGCCGGCCGTGGCGCGGGCCGCTTTCGCCGCCGGCGCGAGGATGTGGAACGACGTCACGGCCCTCGGCGGCGAGGACAGTCTTGAAACCGCCGCGGCCCTCGGCGGCGAGGTGGTGCTGATGCACATGCAAGGCGGGCCGGCGACCATGCAGGACGATCCGCGTTATGACGACGTGCTGGCCGAGGTGACCGATTTCCTGGCCGCGCGGGCCCGGGCGGCGCAGGGCGCCGGCGTCGCGCGCGAGCGGATCTGGCTCGATCCGGGCCTGGGCTTCGGCAAGACGGCCGCCCACAACCTCGCCCTCATCGCCGGCCTGGCGCGGATCGCCGCCCTCGGCTTTCCGGTCCTGGTGGGCGCGAGCCGCAAGGGCCTCATCCGGGCCATCGACCCCACCGCCGCGAGCCCAGCCGACCGGCTGGGCGGATCGCTCGCCATCGCCATGGCGGCGGCGCGGGCCGGCGCGGCCATGGTGCGGGTCCACGACGTGCGCGAGACGGTCCAGGCCCTCGCCGTTGAGGCGGCGATCCATGGCTAGGGGGCGCGTGCTCATCATCGCCGGCTCGGACAGCGGCGGCGGGGCCGGCGTCCAGGCCGACATAAAGACCGTCACCATGATGGGCGGCCACGCGGCGAGCGCCATCACCGCGGTGACGGCCCAGAACACCCTGGGGATCACCGCCATCCACCCCATCCCGGCGGCGATCGTCGAAGCCCAGGCCCGCTCGGTGCTGGACGACATTGGAGCCGACGCCATCAAGGTCGGCATGCTGGGCGGCGCCGACGTGGTCGAGACCGTGGGCCGCATCCTGGCCGGCGCGGCCGAGATTCCGGCGGTGATCGACCCGGTGCTCTTCGCCACCGGCGGCGCGCGCCTCCTGAACGAGGACGCCCTGGCGGCCCTGCGCGCCCTCCTCCCCCTGGCCGCCCTGCTGACCCCGAACGCTCTGGAGGCGGCGATCCTGACCGGTGTCGAGGTGACGACCACCGACGATCTGCGCCGGGCCGGCGAGGCGCTGCTCGAGGCCGGCTGCGCGGCGGTGCTGGTGAAGGGCGGTCATGTGGCCGGCGAGCGGGTGGTCGATGTCCTGTTGAGCCCGGCGGGGGAAACCACCTTCGAGGGGCCGCGGATGGAGACCCGCCACACCCACGGCACCGGCTGCACCCTGTCATCGGCCTGCGCCGTCGGCTTGGCCCAGGGGCTCTCCCTGGAGACCGCCGTGGCCCACGCCTGGGCCTACACCGCCAACGCCATCCGCCACGCCCCCGGCCTGGGGGCCGGGGCCGGGCCCCTCGGTCACGGCTGGCCGCTGAGGCAGGGGTGAGCGAGGTTGGCGTGGCGCGGCCGATCGAGCGCAGGTATGCGTCCGAGGACGCTGGGGGCGTATAATGAAACGGATGTTGGCCGCCTTGGCCGCGATAGGATGGGTTTGGGTGGCGACCGCTGCGATCGCTGTGCCGACGCAAGGCGTCGACGTACCCGCCAAGACGGTTGTCATCTCCCCGGGAGACCGCATCGAGTTCACGATCGGACCAGGCCGCGAGCCGCTTGTCACATCGCGTGGGCCGGTGAACGCGGCGGACAGCGCCAGTATCGGAAAGGTGGACAACAGCACCGAGGCCGTCTTCTCGGGCCCTCTGGAGGGGCATCCGACGAAGGAACGCCTGACCGCATACCTGCTAACTGGCCCTGACGGGTTTCGACTGGTGATCTTGAACGGCTACCAATACCCAATCGCATACGAAGCTGCGCTGGTGGTTGAGCGCAACGGCAAGCGCGTCTACGAGCCGACTAGCGTCTGCCCGGTGCGTGCTGGGAACGGCGGCGTAGAGTCCTGGGCCGAACCGGCGTTGGGCATTGCGCTGACTGACTTCCACGCCGCGGATCCCAAGGATCTGGCATGCAGCGGCGGCTCTTTGCTGACCGTATCGCCCCCGGACGCAGGGCCGGAACGCTTCGCCTGCGTCGGCGGTGACACTCCGGGCAAACTTGCGCCGTTGACGGTGACCCTGGTGGTAAACTCGAGCGGCGCGGTGCAGCGGCAGAGCGCGACATGGGTCCTCCCTAGTCGCGACTTCGCGCACGCTCCTGGGCTAGTGTTCGACTTCGGGATGATGGGCCGCAGTGTGTCGGCCCCGTCCGGCCTTAGCGTCCTCGCCGTTGTCAGTCTCAGACCGCCGCCCAAGGCCAAGCGCGCCAACATCGTCCTTCTGCTTGATGGGACGGAAAAGGCGCGTCGACCCTGGCAGATGTACGCACGCGCGATGGCCGCACCGGTGAATCCGTCCAAGACACCAACTGCATTCGTGGGCATTGTCCCATTCTATCCACGTGATGACGAGGATGCTGGGCTCAAGACAATCCTCGCGGCGATCGGCCGGCCCGGCGCTACTCTCGAGGCCCGGATAATCGGCGACGACAGCAGCATCCTCTCAGACGGAACATTCCCGATCAATCAACCCGCGGTGCGAGATACGATGGCGGTCAACGCTTTGCTCGATCAGGCTCTCATTTTGGCCAAGACCCCAACCCGGTGCCCCAAGCTAGCCAACTGACGCTCGCGGCGCGGCTCGCCGCCATCCTTCGGCAAGCCCCGGACCTGATGCGGGTGATGGCGACCGCGCGGGACCTGGACCTTCCCGACTGGCTGGTGTTTTCCGGGGCCATCTACCAGCCGGTGTGGAACCACCTGACCGGGCGCCCTCTCGAGCATGGCCTGAAGGACTACGACCTGGCCTATTTCGACGGGCGCGATCTCTCGTGGGAGGCCGAGGACGAGGTGATCCGCAAGGTCGCCGCCGCCTTTCCGGCGCCTCTCGACGGCCTCGTCGAGGTCCGCAACCAGGCCCGCGTCCACCTGTGGTTCGAGGCCCATTTCGGGGAGGCCTATGCGCCCCTGACCTGCTCCGCCGAGGCGATCGGGCGCTTCACGGCCACCGCCTTCGCGGTCGGCGCCCGGCTGGACGCCGACGGCCGGATGACGATCGTCGCGCCGTTCGGCCTGGAGGACCTCTTCGCCCTGCGCCTGCGGCCCAATCCCCTCCGCCCCTCGGCCGCCTTCGCCCGCACCGCCGAGGCCGCCCGCCGCCGCTGGCCGCAATTACGGTGACAGTGCACTTAACTCCGCCTAAACCCCAAGCTCGGAACCTGGAGGAGGCGGGATGGCGCGGCTGGCGAGAGTGGTGGTCCCGGGCGTCGCCCATCACGTCACCCAGCGCGGCAACCGGCGCGAGCGGGT
>DASZKO010000001.1:0-10444 GCA_035605655.1 Caulobacteraceae bacterium
TTCGGAGGCGCAGATGCGCCGGATCGAGCCATATTTTCCGTTGTCGCACGGCATTCCGAGGGTCGATGACCGCCGGGTGATCAGCGGCATCGTGTTCGTGATCCGCAACGGGCTGCGATGGATGGATGCGCCGAGGGAGTACGGGCCGCACAAGACGATCTACAACCGCTTCGTGCGCTGGAGCCGGATGGGGGTGTTCGACCGGATCTTCGCGGCCTTGGCGGGCCAGGCGCCGCCGCCCGAGCGGCTGATGATCGACGCCACCCATCTGAAGGCCCATCGCACCGCCGCCAGCCTGCTCAAAAAAGGGCTGTTCCCCGCCGTATCGGGCGAACCAAGGGCGGCCTGAACTCCAAGCTGCACGCCGTCTGCGACGGCGCCGGGCGACCGCTGATCATGTTGCTCAGCGAAGGTCAGATGAGCGACTTCAAGGGCGCCGCCCTGATGATCGACGACCTGCCGCCCGCCAAGGTCCTGCTCGGCGACAAGGGCTATGACGCCGACTGGTTGCGCGACGCTCTCGCCAAGCGCGGCGTCGAGGCCTGCATCCCCTCCAAATCAAACAGGAAAGAGCCCATTCCCCACGACCAGGCGCTCTATCGCGAGCGCCACAAGATCGAAAACACCTTCGGGCGCATCCAAGACTGGCGGCGCATCCACACCCGCTATGACCGATGCGCCCACACCTTCATGTCAGCCATCTGCATCGCCGCCACCGTGATATTCTGGCTGTGATCAATGAGTCCTGAGCCTAGTGGTGCGGATCAGACAGTTGATACCCGCCGACTGGCGGACCTTCCGAAATTCCGAGTCGGGTGGATAGAGGCCGTTGTCTTCAAGAGTTCGCGAAAGTTGACGCGCACCGACCATCGGTCGTAGGCAACGGGAGCGCGACCTCAAGGTATCCAGCTGAATACGCACTTCTCAACGGTGGTTGCACTCTGTTTGGCGGTCGCCACCCCTGGGAGTGGCACGGCTGACGCGGTCACCGACGATGTACCGAACCTGACGATCGCGCAGACGCGTGCCCTCGAAAAGCTGGCCGTGGCCGGTGATAACGGAGCCGCCGAGACACTGTTCTTGCAGGGAGTGCCGGAGCATCGCCGGTTACACTGGCTACTTCTAGCTGCTCGAAGGGGCGATTGTGATGCGATGGAAGTCGCCCACGAACATTATCAGATGGGCAAGAAACTGCGTGCATCCGCCCTGTGGGTCGCGAACTACGACAGGGCCGGATGTAAAAATAGACCGCAGCAGCGTTTCGACCGTTATCTGAGCCAGCACCTGGACCTCGCTGGAGCGGCGGTTGGAGGCGACTGCCCGTCGCAGCGAGCGATCGCACAAGTGGCGGCTCAACTTGGCGCGCAGGCTCCGAATTATATGAGGCGCTGCTAGCACTCTTCCATCGTCAGCGTCCTCATTGGGTCGATCCTTGCCTTTGGCCTTGCGCCCTGAACTGGACGCAACGGCCGGCGCCATCTGATTGGTCCGCACCCCTAGTGCCGGAACACCCGCACGCCGGTAAAGGCCATGGCGATGCCGGCCGCGTCGGCGGCGGCGATGACCTCGGCGTCACGGATGGAGCCGCCAGGCTGGATGACCGACGTGGCCCCGGCCTCGACGGCCTGGATGAGGCCGTCGGCGAAGGGGAAGAAGGCGTCGGAGGCGCAGGCCGAGCCCTCGGCCAATGAGCTTGGCAGGCCGGCGGCGGCGGCCGCCTCGGCGGCGCGCAGGGCGGCGATGCGGGCCGAATCGCGGCGGTTCATCTGGCCGGCCCCGATCCCGGCCGTCTGACCATTCCTGGCGAAGACGATGGCGTTGGACTTGACGTGCTTGGCGACGGTGAAAGCGAAAAGCATGTCGCGGACCTGATCGTCCGTAGGCTGACGAGCAGTCACGATCTTCAAATCGGCAGCGTTGAGAGCCGAGGCGTCGCGGGCCTGGACCAGAAAGCCGCCGGCCACCGACTTGAAGGTCTCGCCGCCGGCGCGCGGATCGGGGAGGGCGCCGGTGAGGAGCAGGCGCAGGTTCCGCCGCCTGGCGAAGAGGGCGATGGCGTCGTCGTCGGCCTCCGGGGCGATGACCACCTCGGTGAAGATCTCGACGATCCTGGCCGCCGCCGCCTTGTCGAGGCAGGAATTGACCGCGACGATGCCGCCGAAGGCCGAGACCGGGTCGCACTGCAGCGCCCGCTCGTAGGCCTCCTCGAGGGTCTTCCCCAATGCCACCCCGCAAGGGTTGGCGTGCTTGATGATCGCCACGGCCGGGCTGGCGGCCGGATCGAACTCGGCGACCAGCTCGAGGGCGGCGTCGGTGTCGTTGATGTTGTTGTAGCCGAGTTCCCGACCCTGGATCTGGCGGGCGGTGGCGACGCCGGGGCGGGGATTGGGAAAGACGTAGAGGGCGGCGGCCTGGTGCGGGTTCTCGCCATAGCGCATGGCCTGCTTCAGGGTCCCGGAGAACGATTTGCGGGCCGGCCAAATCTCGCCGTTCCGGGCCGCGAACCAGGCGGCGATGGCCCCGTCGTAGCCGGCGGTGCGGGCGAAGGCGCGAGCGGCCAGGGCGCGGCGAAGCTCGAGGCGCGTCCCCCCCTCGCCCTTCAGGGCCTCCAGCAGCTCGACGACATCGGCCGGCTCCGTGCACACGGCGACGTAGGCGTGGTTCTTGGCCGCCGATCGGATCATCGCCGGCCCGCCGATGTCGATGTTCTCCACGCAGGCGGGAAAATCGGCCCCCGAAGCGACGGCGGCCTCGAAGGGGTAGAGGTTGACGTACAAGAGATCGATGCCGGCGATGCCGTGGGCGGCCATGGCGGCGGCGTGCCCGGGGGCGTCGCGCACTCCCAGCAGCGCCCCGTGGACGGCCGGATGCAGCGTCTTGACCCGCCCGTCCATCATCTCCGGAAAGCCGGTGAGGTCGGCGACGTCCCTGACCGCGATCCCGGCCGCCGCGATCGCCGTTCGGGTGCCGCCGGTAGAGATGAGCTCGACGCCGATGGCGGCGAGGTCGCGGGCGAGGTCTTCGAGACCGGTCTTGTCGGACAGTGAGATGAGGGCCCGGCGGACCGGGACGAGGTCGGGGGCGGGAGGGAAGGCGGGCGCGCTCATGCGGTTCTCCAAAACGAGGTGAGGCGCCCAGGCGTGCGGCTATTGTCCAGCGCGCTCCCCGGTGGTGGCCCACCTCGATCGCCAGTCACGCGCAGGCGAGGCGGAAAATAGAAGCGGGCCGGCGCGTGTCAACGCCCGGAGACCAGTTCAACCCCTGAGCGCGGCGATGTTGGCGCCGTAGCGGGCCGGGCCGTCCTTGAAGACGGCGCTGCCGGCCACCAGGGCCGTCGCCCCGGCGGCGACGCACTGGCGGGCGGTCACCGGATCGACGCCGCCGTCGACCTCGAGGACGATGTCGCGTCCGGTCTCGTCTATCATGGCGCGCAGGCGCTCAATCTTGCGCAGCTGGCCGGCGATGAAGCTCTGGCCGCCGAAGCCGGGATTGACGCTCATCACCAGGATCTGGTCGATCTCGTCGAGAACCCAGGCGATGGCCTCGGGCGGCGTGGAGGGGTTGAGGACCACCCCGGCGCGCGCCCCCAGCTCGCGGATGCGGCGCAGGCTGCGGTCGAGGTGCGGGCCGGCCTCGGGATGGATGAGGATGTGGTCGGCCCCGGCTTCGCGGAAGGCCTCCAGATAGGGATCGGCCGGGGCGATCATCAGGTGGACGTCGAAGGGGAGGGCGACGAGGGGTCTGATCGCGCTGACGACCACCGGGCCGATGGTGAGGTTCGGGACGAAGTGGCCGTCCATGACGTCGATGTGCAGCCAGTCGGCCCCGGCCGCCGCCACCGCGCGGACTTCCTCGCCCAGGCGGGCGAAATCGGCCGAGAGGATGGAGGGGGCGATGATCGGTGCGGCCATGGCCCGCGACGTTTAAGGCCAAGCCCGAGGCGCCGCTAGGCCTGGCGCCTGAACCTGGCGATGAAGAAGCCGTCGAGGCCGCCGGCGGCCTGGTGGGGCAGGATGCGCAGCCAGCCCTCGGGGGCGAGACTGGCGGCGGGTGATCCCGCCTCGCCCGGGGCGATCGGATCGAGGGCGAAGGCGGGGTCGGCGGCCAGGAAGGCGCGGACCTGATCCTCGCCCTCCTCGCGCTCGAGAGAGCAGACGCTGTAGACGAGCCGCCCGCCCGGCCGGGTGCGCGCCGCCGCGGCGGCAAGGAGCGCGGCCTGGGCGCCGGCCAGGGAGGCGATGTCCGAGGGGCGGGCGTTCCACAAGACATCGGGATGGCGGCGGAAGGTCCCGGTGGCCGAGCACGGAGCGTCGAGGAGGACGGCGTCGAAGAGGCGCGTGTCGGCCCAGGCCCGGGCATCCGCCTCGACGATTTCGGCCTCCAGCTTCAGCCGCGCCAGGCTCTGGGCGAGGCGGCCCAGCCGCGGGCCGGCCCGATCGACGGCGGTGACCCGCGCCCCGGCGGCGGCCAGCTGGAAGGTCTTGCCGCCGGGGGCCGCGCAGAGATCAAGCGCGGTCTCGCCCGGACCGGCGGCCAGCAGGCGGGCCGGCAGGGCGGCGGCGGCATCCTGCACCCACCAGGCGCCGTCGGCGAAGCCCGGCCACGCGGAAAGCTCGCCACGCCGGCGGGTGCGCAGGGTCCCGCCGGTGAGGACCTCGGCCTCCAGAGCCTCCACGAGTTCCGGCGCGGGCGCGCTCCGCGGCGTCAGATCGGTAGCCGGCTCCTCGGCGATGGCGGCGGCGATGGCCCGCGCCTCGGCCTCGCCGAACGCCGCGCGCCAGCGGGCGAAAAGCCAGGGGGGGGGCAGGGTCTCGGCATCCTCGCCGGGCGCGCCGTCGCGCAGCTGGCCGCGCAGGACGGCGTTGACGAGACCGCGCAGGGGCTTGGGTGCGAGGGCGACGGTGGTATCGACGGCGGCGAAGGCCGGGGTGTCGAGCCAGAACGCCTGGGCGAGGCCGAGGCGCAGGAGGTTGCGGACGGGGGGCGGCGGCTCGCGCTTGAGGCGCTCGTCGAGGGCCCGGTCGATGGGCCCTAAATGGCGCAGAGCGGCCATGGCCAGGGCGCGGGCGAAGGCGCGGTCCAGGGCGGAAAGACGAGTCAGGCTTCTGTCTGCCAGGGCCGCCTCGAACCCGCCGCGGCCGGCGAGGGCGGCGGTGAGCAGCTTCAGGGCCGCCGAGCGGGCGGCGAGGGCCGGATCGGTCGGTTTCAAAGCCGGCCCGTCTTAGCTATTGGTGAGCGCCGTGGCGACACAATCCCCGTCTCCGCCGGCGAACCCGCCCGGCGCCGCGCCCGGCAAGACACTGACGCCGGCGGCGAGGCGCGCCCTGGAGGAAGCGGCGGCGCGGCGGGCGGCCCAGCCTGATCCGCAACTGGCCGGGTCAGAATCCGGCGGCCCGGCCGGACCCGAGCCGACCCGATTCGGCGACTGGGAGCGCAAGGGCGTGGCGGTGGACTTCTAGACGCGTCATGGACTCCGCCACCTTCGCCTTCAACTTCTTCATCGCCCTGTTCGCGCTCATCGACCCCTTGGGCAACGTACCGCTCTACGCCGCCGCCACGGTGGGGGCGAGCCCGGCCCAGAGCCGCCTAACGGCCATCTACATGGCGCTCTTCGCGTTGATTTTCCTGGCTTTCTTTTTCCTCACCGGCCTGTCACTGCTGCGCTTCTTCGGCATCTCCCTGCCGGCCTTCCGGATCGCCGGGGGGATCGTCCTGCTGCTCATGGGCCTGGACATGGTGCGCGGCGATATCGTCAAAAACTTCGCCGCCGCCGAGAAGGCCGAGGAGGCGCTGTCGGTGCGGGCCTATGCGGCGCGACGGTTCGAGGCCCTGATCGTCCCCTTCGGCATGCCGCTGCTGATCGGGCCGGGGGCGATCTCCTCGGCGGTGATCTACGCCGAGGAGGCGCGGCGGCTGGGAGCGAGCGGCGTGGCCATCGGCCTCGGCGTCATCGCGGTCACGGCGCTGACCATCGTGCTGGCCTTCTGGTTCACCAGCCAGATCTCGCGGGCGATGGGCCGGGTGGGGATGGTCATTGTGGTGAGGGTTCTGGGACTCATCCTCACCGCCATGGCGGTGCAGTTCATCCTCGCCGGGTGGGCCGCCTCGACCACCGGCGCCGTCCGCCACGACGTGGCCCAGCCCTACCAGGGCGCGGCCGGCATTATCCGCAGATGACGCGGCTTTTACCTTCGCCGGCGAGCCAGGAGAGTCATGGACCATTCGTCGGGCAGGAGGTGGGTGAGGGCGGCGATCGCCTTGTTTGGGGCGCCGGGGACGCAGATCGGGCGGTTGGCCTCGGCCGCCTCGTAGCCGCTGGCGGCCACCTCGTCGGCCCCCATCCACAGCCAGGCCGGCATGGAGCCCATCGCCTCGCGCGAGCGGTTGACGTCGTGGAATTCCGAAAAGGTGAAGCCGGGGCACAGGGCGCTGACATGGACACCCGTCGCGAGGAGTTCGAGGTGCAGGCTCTGGGAGAAGCTGAGGACAAAGGCCTTGACGGCGCTGTAGAGCCCAGCTCCCGGACTGCCGGGGAGGATGCCGGCCAGAGAGGCGACGTTGACGATGCGACCGAAGCGCCGCTCGACCATGCCGGGAAGCGCCCTGTGGGTGAGCTCGGCCACGGCCGTGACCATCACCTGCAGTGAGGCGCCCTGATCCTCCCAGGGGCTGTCGACGTAGGGGCCGACGAGGCCGTAGCCGGCGTTGTTGATCAGGGCGTCGACGTGGCGGCCGTGGGCCTCGATCTCCTTGAGGATCGCCGCCGGGGCGGCGGGGTCGGCGAGGTCGGCGGGGATGACGAGGGCCTCGATGCCGGCCCCCAGGCGGATTTCGTCGGCCAGGGTCTGCAGGCGATCCTCGCGGCGGGCGGTGAGGGCCACGTCGTAGCCGTGGGCGGCGTAGATCCGCGCCAGGGCCGCGCCGATGCCGGCCGAGGCGCCGGTGACGAGCGCCAGACGAGCGCTCACGGGCGGCGGACCGGTGCGGACGGCGAGGCTATCATCGGGCGCGACCCTAGCGGCGGCGGCGGGAGATGGGAAGGCGGCGGGTCCGCGCGCTCCACGCGCCGCGATTGAACGGCGACCGGATTGGGTGTAGCGCGACCGGCCATGGCGGACGCTCGCCCCGCCCGCAACATGCGCCATTCGGAGATATCGAGCTTGGGCGACACGGCCCCCGCGCCAACCCAGGCTCGCGACGGTCCTCGTCTTACCGGACGGCGGCGCAGCCATGCGGCTCTGATCCTGGGTTCGCTGGGCGTGGTGTTCGGCGACATCGGCACGAGCCCCCTCTACGCCCTGCGGGAGGCCCTGGCCCACTCCCGCCCGTTCGGGTCGCCGCAGATCGCCGTGCTGGGGGTCGTGTCGCTGATCCTGTGGACCCTGACGCTCATCGTCACCGTCAAATATGTCACCGTGCTGATGCGCGCCGACAACAAAGGCGAAGGCGGTCCGGTGGCGCTCATGGCCCTCGCCCAGCGCGTGGCCCAGCGACGCACGCGCGGCGTCTTCGTGATCGGCATCATCGGAGTGGCCCTCTTCTTCGGCGACGGGGTGATCACCCCCGCCTTCTCGGTGCTCTCGGCTGTCGAGGGCCTGGGGGTCGCCCCGCACGTCGGCCACCTGTTTACTCCGCTCGTCCTGCCCATCGCCGGAACGATCCTTGTGGCCCTGTTCCTCGTCCAGGCGCGGGGCACCCACCTGGTGGCGGCCCTGTTCGGACCGGTGATGGCCCTGTGGTTCGCCACCCTGGCGGCGCTGGGCGTCTACAACCTGATCGACGATCCCAAGGTCCTGCTGGCCCTCAATCCCTATTTCGCGATCCGCTTCTTGGCCGAGAACGGCTTCGTCGGCTTCGTGGTCCTGGGCAGCGTCTTCCTGGCCGTGACGGGGGCCGAGGCGCTCTACGCCGACATGGGCCAGTTCGGCCGCCGACCGGTGCGGGCGGCCTGGCTGTGGGTCGTCTGGCCGTGCCTGGCGCTGAACTACCTGGGCCAAGGGGCCATTGTTTTGCGTCATCCGGCCGCCCGCCACAGCCCCCTCTTCGAGATGACTCCGCACTTCGCCTACTGGCCGGTCCTGATCCTCGCCACCAGCGCGGCGGTGATCGCCAGCCAGGCGGTGCTCACCGGGGCCTATTCGATGACCCAGCAGGCGGTGCAGATCGGCCTCCTGCCGCGCATCACCATCCGGCGCACCTCGGAAACCCAGACCGGGCAGATCTTCGTGCCGGCCGCCAACGGGCTGATGTTGGCCGGGGTGCTGGTCCTGCTGGTGGTCTTCCAGACCTCACACCGCCTGGCCTCGGCCTACGGGGTGGCGGTGACCGGGACGATGTTCATCTCGACCTTCCTGGCCTACGGCGTCGCCCGCCGCATGTGGAAATGGAGCTGGGCCCAGGTGCTGGTCCTCTTCGTCCCCATCACCGTGATCGACACCGTCTTTCTGACGTCGAATCTGGTGAAGCTGCCCGACGGGGCGTGGATCCCCCTGGTGTTCGGGGTCGGTCTGGTCCTCGTCATGGAGACCTGGGCCAAGGGCGTCGCGATCCTCACCAAGAAGACCCTGGCCGACAGCGTCTCCCTCAGCGACGTGATCGAAATGCTCGCCGCCCGCCCGCCGTGGCGCAACCCCGGGGTGGCGATCTTTCCGACCTCGACGCCCGATCTGGCCCCGGTCGCCCTCTTACACAACCTCAAGCACAATCAGGTCCTGCACGAGAAGAACGTGATCCTCACCCTGCGGACCGCCGAGACGCCGCGGGTTCCCGAAGCCGACCGAGTGCTGATCGAGCCGATCAATGCCGACTTCACCCGCGTGACGCTGAACTACGGCTTCATGGAGCAGCCCAACGTCCCGCGCGCCCTCAACCAGTGCAAGAAGCTGGGCCTCAAGTTCGACATCATGAACACCAGCTTCTTCCTGGGCCGCCGCAAGGTGGTGGCCGACGCCCAGTCGGGGATGCCGATGTGGCAGGACGCCCTGTTCATCTTCCTGATGAGAAACTCGGCCAATCCCACCGAGTTTTTCCACCTGCCGCCCGGCCGGGTGATTGAATTGGGGGCCCAGGTCACCGTCTGACTTGCGCCCCGCGCCGCCACGGCTTTTAAGGCCGCTCGCATCCAATCCAAGGACACCCCATGGCCGCCGCGAAGAAGGTCGTGCTCGCCTATTCCGGCGGCCTCGACACCTCGATCATCCTCAAGTGGCTGCAGCAGACCCACGGCTGCGAGGTGGTGACCTTCACCGCCGACCTCGGCCAGGGCGAAGAGCTCGCCCCGGCGCGCGAAAAGGCCTTGCTGCTGGGGGTCAAGCCCGAGAATATCTTTGTCGAGGACCTGCGCGAGACGTTCGTCGCCGACTACGTCTTTCCAATGTTTCGGGCCAATGCGGTCTACGAGGGCCAGTATCTGCTCGGCACCTCGATCGCCCGGCCGCTGATCGCCAAGCGCCAGATCGAGATCGCCCGCCAGGTCGGGGCCGACGCGGTCTGTCATGGGGCGACCGGCAAGGGCAACGACCAGGTCCGCTTCGAGCTGGTCTACTACGCCCTGGAGCCCGACATCCGGATCATCGCCCCCTGGCGCGAGTGGGAGTTCAAGAGCCGTGAGGCCCTGCTGGCCTTCGCCGAGGATCATCAGATTCCGATCGCCAAGGACAAGCGCGGCGAGGCCCCGTTCAGCGTCGACGCCAACCTGCTCCACTCCTCCTCCGAGGGCAAAGTGCTGGAGGACCCGGCCGCCGCCGCCCCCGAGTTCGTTCACATGCGGACCCTGGCTCCCGAGGACGCGCCGGACCGGGCGGTCGAGTTCAGCCTCGATTTCGAGGGCGGCGATCCGGTGGCGATCGACGGCGAGCGATTGTCCCCGGCCGCCCTGCTGACCCGCCTCAATGCGCTCGGCCACGACAACGGCGTGGGGCGCCTCGATCTCGTCGAGAACCGCTTCGTCGGCATGAAGTCGCGCGGGGTCTACGAGACGCCGGGCGGGACCATCCTGCTGGCCGCCCACCGCGGCATGGAATCGATCACCCTCGATCGCGGGGCCATGCACCTGAAGGACGAGCTGATGCCGCGCTACGCATCGCTGATCTACAACGGCTTCTGGTTCTCGCCCGAACGGGAAATGCTGCAGGCGGCGATCAACCATTCCCAGGCGCTGGTCGGCGGGCGCGTGCGGGTGAAGCTCTACAAGGGCAACGTGACCATCACCGGCCGGACGAGCCCCTATTCCCTCTACGACCAGGATCTCGTCACGTTCGAGGAAGGCGTCCAGGCGTACGACCACCGCGACGCGGCCGGGTTCATCAAGCTCAATGCCTTGAGACTGCGGGTCCTGGCCCGGCGGGACGCGAAGATCTAGGCCGGCGCGGCGGCGTTGAGGACGCTCAGGTATCCCGGCGCGGTGCGCATGCGCGGCGTGACGCCCTTGGCCTCGAGCAGCCGG
>DASZKO010000066.1:0-6657 GCA_035605655.1 Caulobacteraceae bacterium
TTGATCGGACGCGCGCGGCCGCCACGTCGGTCCGGCCGCCTCGTCGACTTCCTCGGTGATGACATCGAAGCGCGTCAAGCCGGTCTGGCCGAAGCTGGTGCTGATGGCGGCGTCGACGGCGTCGCGCCCCCGGGCCATCACGATGCGGCCGATGCGCGGGACATTGTGGCGGGCGTCGAACGTCCGCCAGGCCCCGCCCAGCCAGACCTCGAACCAGGCCGAGAAATCCATGGGCTCGCGCGGGGGCACCCCGATGTCGCCCAGATAGCCGGTGCAATAGCGGGCCGGGATGTGCATGGCCCGGCAGAAGGTGATGGCGAGGTGGGCGAAGTCGCGGCACACGCCCACCCTCTCCTCGTGGGCCTCCGAGGCGGCCCGGGTCGCGCTTGCGTGGTGATAGCCGAAGACGATGCGCTCGTGGACGTAGGTGCAGATCGTCTGAACGAGCCCCCAGCCGCGCCCGGCGCCGCCGAAAAGGTCCCAGGCCAGCTGGCTCATCTTGTCCACGTCGCAATAGCGGCTGGGAAGCAGGAACGGCAGCACCTCGTCGGGCAGATCGGCGATCCCATGCTCGACGGCGTCCCAAACCACCGGGTCCGGTTCGCCGCTGTCGGCGACGACGAAGTCGGCGCGGAAGCGGATCGGCCCGGCCGGGGCGATCAGCCGCTCGGCGATGTTTCCGAAGGCATCGAGGAACCGATGGGTCGGCGCGGCCGGTTCGAAGCGGATGATCTGGTCGGTGACGAGATCGGCGAATCGCTCGGGTCGGATGCTCAGGAGCAGAAACATCGGCGTCGGCGCCGGACAGTCGTAGACGATGTCGTAACCGACGCGGATATGCATGAAACTCACCTGGACCGAGCAGGAGGAAGCTAGGGAACGCCCGTGGACCCCGCGAGTTCATCGCCGCCCCTGCTGGAGCGGGGCGATCCTGCGCCTTTCAGCCTCGCCGATCCAGGGGGCGATTCGCCATTCCTGATCGTCGTCGACCACGCCGGACGAGCCATCCCCCGCGCTCTTCGGGACCTGGGCCTGCCGAACGGCGCCCTCGACCTCCACATCGCCTACGACCTCGGCGCCGCCGGCCTGGCCCTGCGGCTCGGCGGGACGCTCGGCGCCGCCGTGATCGCCCAGGTCTATTCGCGCCTGGTCATCGACTGCAACCGCGCCCCCGGCCAGGCCGGCTCCATCCTTGACGTCTCCGACGGGGTGGCGATCCCCGGCAATGTAGCCCTGACGGCCGCCGGAGCGGCGGCGCGGGCGCAGGCCATCCACGCCCCCTATCATCGGCGCATCGGCGAGGCGCTGACGGCCCGCGCCGCGCGAGGCCTACGCACCGTCCTGCTTTGTCAGCACAGCTTCACCCCGGCCATGAGCGGCGTGGCTCGGCCGTGGCACGTGGGCGTGCTTCACCTCGGTGATTCGGCGATCAGCGCGGCCATGCTCGCCCTGCTCAGGGCCGAGGGCGACCTGGTGGTCGGCGACAACGAGCCCTACGCCATGGACGGGACCGATTTCACCGCCCCCTTCCATGCCCGCGCCCACGGCTGCGAGATGCTCGAACTGGAGGTCCGCCAGGACCTCATCGCCGAGCCGGCCGGCCAGGAGGCGATGGCCGCGCGGCTGGCGCCGCTGCTCGAAAAGGCCCTGGCGCTTTCCGTGTCCGGGCCGCGTTGACTTCGCCCAAGCCGCGGCGTAGCTAGGCCGCCCCATTGGATTCGACGCGAGCCATCTGTGCGCATGACCCGTTCCGCAACTGATAATCGGCGCACGCCGACGCTTGGCGTCGGCCCGGCCGCTCGCGAGGAGAATCCCGCCTAGGAATCCATCAGGATACCTGCCGCTTTCACCCCTCCGAGCCCCAGGCGCTCCGGAGGGGTTTTTTGATTCTCCGCCCTCCTTCGGCGCCCGCGGCTCGGCTTTAGACCCGAAGGTTCTGTCACCCGTGACCGCCTTGATTGAAAAGACCGTTCTCGCCCGCCGCCGGCGCCTCGAAGCGCCGGTGCTGGCGGAGGCGCGCGCCCTGGCCGTCCTGGCCGGGCCGCTGATCCTCACCCAGCTGGCCCAGATGGCGGTGATGACCACCGACGTCATCCTGCTCGGCCGCTTCAGCCGCGCCGCCCTGGCCGCGGCGGCGATCGGCAACACGATCTATTTCGCCGCCTGGCTGCTGGGCAGCGGCCCGGCCTTCGCCGTCGCCCCGATGATCGCCCAGACCCTCGGCCTCAATCCGGCCGACAAGGTCCAGGTGCGGGCGACCGTCCGCATGGGCCTGTGGTCGGTGCTGATCGCCGCCCTGCCGCTGATGGGCCTGATGTGGATGGCCCGCCCGATCCTCCTCGTGGCCCATCAGTCGCCGCGGCTGGCGGCCATGGCCGCGCAATTCGTCGGGGTCGTGGCGCTCGGCCTGCCCTTCGCCCTCGGCTATCAGGTGCTGCGCGGTTTCATGATGGCGCTCTCCAGGCCGCATCCCGGGATGTGGGTCATGGCGGCGACGATCCTCATCAACGGGGTCGTCGGCTACGCCCTGATCTTCGGCCATTTCGGGGCCCCGCGGCTGGGGATCGTCGGCTCGGGGACGGCGACGGCCCTGTCGGCCCTGTTCAGCTTCGCGGCCATGGCCGCGATCGCCCTCACCGATCCCCAGATGAAGGCCTACCGGGTGCTTCGCCGGTTCGCCCGGCCGGCGCTCAGCACCCTGGGCGAGCTCTATCGCCTGGGGCTGCCGATCGGCCTGACCCTGATCTTCGAGGCCATGCTGTTCAACGTCATGACCCTGGTCATGGGATCGTTCGGCACGGCGTCGCTGGCCGCCCACCAGATCGCCCTGAACGTCGCCTCGATCACCTTCATGGTCCCGCTGGGCCTGGGGATGGCGGCGACCGTGCGGGTCGGCCTGGCGGCGGGGGCGGGCGATTCGCGCGGCGTGCGGCGCTCCGGCTTCACGGCGGTGGCCATGGGGCTCTCCTTCATCGTCGTCTGCGGCGCGGCCATGGCGCTTTGGGGGGCGCCGATCGCCGGCCTCTACGTCGGCGGCCGCGCGGCGCAGGATCTGGAGGTGATCGCCATGGCCGCCCTGTTCCTGAAGGTGGCCGCCGCCTTTCAGGTCTTCGACGCCCTGCAGGTGGTCGCCGGCCAGTCGCTACGCGGCCTCAAGGACGCCCGCGCGCCGATGTTCATCGCCGGCGGCGCCTACTGGCTGGCCGGAGCGCCGACCTGCCTGATCCTCGCCTTCGGCTTTGGCCTGAAGGGCCTGGGGGTGTGGATCGGCTTGGCCGTGGGCCTGGCGGTGGCGGCGGCCGCGCTCTTCGCGCGCTTCGCGATCCTGACGAGGCGGCCGGAGGTTCTCTAAATCCTAGAAGAACAGCCGGCCGCCGACCAGGGCCAGCGTCGAGGCGAGGATCGGGCGCAGGACCGAGTCCGGGGCGCGCGAGGAAAGCATGCTGCCGACGATGATCCCCGGAACGGATCCCACCAGCAGGGAAAGGAGCAGGGTGAAGTCGACCGAACCCATCATCCAGTGGCCGAAGCCGCCGAGCAGGGTCAGGGGGACGGCGTGGGCGATGTCCGAGCCGACCAGCTTGGCGGCCGGCAGGTTCGGATAGAGGACGAGCAGGACGGTGACCCCGATCGCCCCGGCGCCCACCGAGGAGACCGACACCAGCACGCCCAGGATCGCGCCCAGGAGGATGGTGAGCCAGGTCCGCTGGCCGGGCTGGATGTCGCCCACCCGTTCGGCGAAGAACTTCATGATCAGCCGGCGGCAGAGGATCGCCACGGCGGTCAGGATCAGGGCGACGCCCAGCACCGAGGTGATCACGCCGTGGCCGGCCTCGGCCTTGGCGTGGAAATGGGCGAGCGCCAGCAGGGTGATCGCCGAGGACGGCACGCTGCCGGCCGCGAGGCGCCCCACGATACCCCAGTCGATCGTGTGGTTGGCCCCGTGGACCACCGTGCCAACGCTCTTGGTGCAGCCCGCGTAGAGTAGGTCGGTGCCGACCGCCGTGGCCGGATGGATGTGGAAAAGCAGCACCAGCATGGGCGTCATCAGAGAGCCGCCGCCGACTCCGGTGAAGCCGACGAGCAGGCCGACCACCAGGCCCGACAGGGAATACAGCGGGTGAATCAGATGAAGTAAATTCATTGTACGCCGCTGGGATTTATCAAGGTGAAGCCTCGCTAATCCAAGAGCCCGAGCCGCGTCAATGGGCGTCGCTTTGGACCCGCAATCGCGCGGGGCCATGGGCAAGACGTCCAACAACGGCGGTTGTTCCAAATCCGCGCCTTTCAGCCAGGGCGAGGACGGCGGGCGAGGCCGCCGGATCGACCGCGATCAGGAGGCCGCCGCTGGTCTGGGGGTCGGTGAGGATGTCGCGCCGCCAGGCCGGGAAATCGGCCGGCAGGTCCACCTCCGCCCGGCAGCTTTCCCAATTGCGCCCCGAGGCGCCGGTTCTCACACCCGCGCGGACCAGGGCCTCGACACCCGGCAGCATCGGCGGCGCGCCGCGCAGTTCGGCCGTGAGGCCGGCGGCGCGGCACATTTCCAGGGTATGGCCGAGAAGTCCGAATCCGGTGACGTCGGTGAGGGCGTGGATCCCGTCCATCCCGGCGAGGTCCATGCCCAGGACGTTCAGCTGGGTCGTCGAGGCGATCAGCGCCGCATAGCCGGCCGCGTCCAGACGATCCTGCCTGAGCGCCGCGCTCAGCACGCCCACGCCCAGGGGCTTGGTGAGGATGAGCTCATCGCCGGCCCGGGCGGTGCTGTTGCGCATCAGCCGGTCCGGATGGACGAGCCCCAGGGCGACGAGGCCGTAGATCGGCTCGACGCTGTCGATCGAATGGCCGCCGGCGATCGGAACACCCGCCGCGGCGCACACGTCCGCCCCGCCGGCCAGGATGGCGGCGATGGTGTCGGCCGGCAGCTTTTCCACCGGCATGCCGACGAGGGCCAGGGCGAGGATCGGCCGCGCGCCCATCGCGTAGACATCGGAGAGGGCGTTGGTGGCGGCGATGCGGCCGAAATCGCGCGGATCGTCGACGATGGGCATGAAGAAGTCGGTGGTCGCCACCAGGACCTGGTCGGCGTTGAGCCGCCAGGCCGCCGCGTCGTCGGAGGTCTCGGTTCCCACCAGCAGGTCGGCGAAGGCCCCGGCCCGCGGCGTCCGGGCGAGGATGTCGGCCAGGACTTTGGGCGAGAGCTTGCAGCCGCAGCCGCCGCCGTGGGCCAGGGAGGTGAGGCGGACGGCGGTCATGGCGGGGTCTCCCGGGCGGCCAGGCATTGCGCGATCTTGCGAGCGGCGTCTTCCTGGTCGGGCGCCAGGAGGTCCGTCACGGCCAGCCTCGCCAGGGGCGGCTTCTCGTGGCGACGGCGCGAGCGCTCATAGGCCGGGTCGTAGTGGAACTCCATCAGGGTCGCCACCAGGGCGGCGAGGTCGCCGGCGGCGAGCAGGCCTTGCCACGCGGCGAGGCGGCCGCGGCCGTGGCGGCCGGGGAGGGCGGCGAGGGCGGCGGAAACACGCCGCGGATCGGCGGCGATGTCGCCATAGGCGGCGAGGAGATAGCGGGCCCTCGCCTCGGCCGGCGCGTCGATTTCGATGCGCGGCGCGGCGGTCATGCCCGCCCACAAGACGGGGGGCAGGTTGATCTGGCCGATCTTGCTCGATTCGGCCTCGACCACGATGGGGCGGCCGGGATCGAGGTCCGACAGAGCGCCAAAAAGGGCGCTCTCGAAACGTTTCTGGCTGGGTTGGGGTTGGCCGAGGCCGCCGAACAGGGAGCCGCGATGGGCCGCCATCCCTTCGAGGTCGAGGGTCTGGACGCCGAGCGCGGCCAGGCGGCCCAGGATCTCGGTCTTGGCCGAGCCGGTGTAGCCGTCAAGCAGCACGAGATTGGCGAGCGGTTCGCCATCGTAAAGGGCGGCCATGACGGCCCGGCGGTAGGTCTTGTAGCCGCCGGCCAGGCGGCTTGGGCGCCAGCCGACCTGGGAAAGGACGGTCGCCATCGCCAGGGAGCGCTGCCCGCCGCGCCAGCAATAGATCAGAGGGGCGTAGGACCCGGGCTTGTCGTTGAGCGGCCCTTCCAGGTGAGTGGCGATGTTGCGGGCCACCAGGGCGGCCCCCAGGCGACGGGCCTTCAGGCGCGATTCCTGGACGTAGATCGTCCCCACGACGGCGCGCTCGGCGTCGCTCAGCACCGGCAGGTTGATCGCGCCCGGCACATGATCGTCGGCGAATTCGGCCGGCGTGCGCACGTCGATGATCTCGTCCCAGCGGCCGGCCTCGTCGATACGGTCGGTGAGATCGCTCATCAGGGCTTCAGATTAACCACGCCCAGGGCCGGACTGTCGACGCGCGCCATGCCAGAGCGAGAGCGGCTGAGATGGATGCTGACCGGCCACCCACCCCCCGCTCTTCCCCGCGAAAGCGGGGACCCAGGCTTTTTGGGTTTGCTTGAACTCGCCAATCTCCTCGAAAGAGGTCCCAGCTGGACACAACTGGGTCCCCGCTTTCGCGGGGAAGAGCGGAGCGGGGCGGGCATTTGGCCAATCATAGGCGATTTAAGTCCCCGCGTCGGATGCGCTAGAGGCTTACCTCAAGGCGGATGCAGAGCGTGGGCATGGCGGGAAGTCAGGATTTCGCCGACGATCCGCGCAACGCC
>DASZKO010000136.1:0-16062 GCA_035605655.1 Caulobacteraceae bacterium
GGCGGTGTTCTTCGCTGGCTATGCCGCCGCCGCCCTGAGCGCCAATGCCGAGCCCATCCACACCGACGACGTTGGTCTGATCGTCGAGACGGTCACCTATCCGTCCGCCGGCTTCGCCCTGCCAGCCTACCTCGCTCGGCCACATGCGAGCGGCCGCTTCCCAGCCGTGATCGTGGTCAATGAGATTTTCGGCATCCACGACTACATCAAGGATACCTGCCGCAGGCTCGCCAAGCTCGGCTACGTCGCCATCGCCCCGGCCTTTTTCGCTCGGGTGGGCGATCCGGCCCCACTCACCGACATGGCGGCGGTGATGAAGATTGTCGCCCAGGCCTCGGACACCCAGGTGCTGGGCGATGTCGCCGCCACCATCGCCTTTCTGCAATCGCGGCCTTTCGTCCAGGCCTCCGCGATGGCCATCACCGGCTTCTGTTGGGGCGGCGGGATCACCTGGCTGGCTTGCGAGGAGTTCGCCCAGTTGAGATGCGGCGTCGCCTGGTACGGCCGCATGGTCCCCACACCGGGCTCGGCGGCGGCCTCCGCCCATCTGTGGCCGATCGATCGGGTCGACCGGCTCCGCGCCCCCGTGCTCGGCCTCTACGGCGCCAAGGACAATCTGGCCGCGCAGGTCCCGGCGATGCGCGAGGCTCTGGCCAAAGCCCACAAGAGCGACAGCGAGATCATCGTCTATCCCGACGCCGGTCATGGATTCCATGCCGACTATCGAGAAAGCTACAACGCCGCCGACGCCAAGGATGGCTGGGCGCGCATGCTGGCCCACTTCCGCCGCCACGGCGTGGCGGCGCGGCCATTCGGAGCGGATTGAGCCTTCAGCCGCGCAGTTTGCGCATCAGGACCTCGAGGTCCTGGGCGATCTGGGCATCGACCGGCCGTAGGGCCTCGATCCGGCGGACCGCATGAAGGACTGTGGTGTGGTCGCGACCGCCGAACCGCCGGCCGATATCCGGCAGGGAGCGGGTGGTGAGCTGCTTGGCCAGCCACATGGCCGCCTGCCGGGGCCGGGCGACCGCGCGAGTGCGCCGCTCGGAAAGCAGGTCGGCCTGCTTGAGCCGGTAATGCTCGGCGACCGCCTTCTGAATGTCGTCGACAGTCACCCGCTTTTCGCCGCCGCGCAGGTGGGGCCGCAACAGGCAATGTGTTTCCTCCAGGGTGAGGGCGCACACCCCCGCCCCACCGCGGACGATCAGCGTGTTTAGGGCGCCTTCCAGCTCGCGCACATTGTCTGTGAAGCGGTCGGCCAGGAAATCGAGAACTTCGGGGCGGAGCACGCCGGTGAACGCGAATTGACCGCGCAGAATCTCCAGCTTTCGCCGCAAGATGCCGAGCCGAAGGTTGCGATCGGCCGGCTCGATGCCGCAGACCAGCCCCGCGGACAGGTGAGACCGGAGGTGGGCGTCGAACTCGGTCAGGGCGGCCGGCGGCCGATCGGCCGAGAAGACCACGCGGCGCCCGTCCTCCATCAGCGCCGCGAGGGTGTGGAAGAGCTCGGCCTGGGTCGAGTGCTTGCCGGCGATGAAATGAACATCGTCGACGATCAGGAGATCGGCGCCGCGCAACTCATCCTTGAAAGGGCCTAGTTGGCGGTCCATCGCCGCCCGCACGAACCCAGAGAGGAACCTCTCGGCGGTGAGATAGACGACCTTCTTCTCGGGAGCGGCGAGAGAGGCTTCGCGGGCCATGGCGCACAACAGATGGGTCTTGCCCAGTCCATAGGGGCCATGGATGACCACCGGGTTGAAATGTCCGTCGGCCCAGGACGCGACACGGCGAGCCACGGCATGGGCGAACTCATTGGCCGGGCCAGTGACGAAGGTCTCGAAGGTAAAGCGGTCGCGCGGCATGCGCGAGGCGCCCTCAGACGGGGCCGCGGGCGGGGTGACCGTCGTGGCCGGCGCGGCTTCGGCGTTCGGGTCCGCACCGGCGGTGTCGAGTTCAGCGCGCGACTTCAACGCTAGGCAACGGGCTTGCGGATCATGCATCGCCCAGAGTTCCTGAATCCTCCTCCAGGCATAGCGCCGCACCCAGTCGCGGGCGATCCCGGTGGGGGTAATCAAATAGACCGCTCCGTCCGGCCCGGCCCCCAGGACCGCGCGCGCCAGCCAGGAGCCGAAAGCGTCCTCTCCGAGTTCGTTTTTGAGGGTCTGACTCGCCTTGGCCCAGACGAGGGGCGCCGGAACAGAATTCGTCGCCATCGCCAGATTACTTGCCGCCATTTGCCCTTTTCCCCACCCAAGCTTCGTCCCGAGTTCGGGGCGCGCGCCCGCGACCGGCGCCGACCTGCCGCTCACCCCAAACGCAAGACACAAACTGCCCCCGACCGCCGGGGCCCCTAACGCCCCCGTCGTAATTTTTCGTCCGTATAAGATCAAAGTGCTGAGGGCCACAGACTAGCTTCGCACCTCGCGCCGTCAACGACGATTCGCGACAAAAATCGGCCGGAATTGGTTAAAATCCGGGTTGACAATCGGAAGCGCTGGACAAGCCAGGGAAATTCCGTCGATCACTTTTTTGCAGTTTTGAAACCGGGCCAATTTGCCGCAGCCTCGGGCCGCGCAGGTGCACCGCAAGGGCCTATGGCGCGGAAAATAAGTCTAATTTTTCAGGCGGTTAAGAAAAAGCCGTGCAATATCAAGCGACGGGCAGTTTCCTCAGTTGACGGTGCAGTCGCGAGACTTTGCGCGAGCCGGTGTTGGGGTGGACAACCCCCTTGCCGACCGCCCGCATGAGCTCCGATTGCGCATCATTGAACGCCGCCTTCGCTGCGCCCGCATCGCCGCTCGCCAAGGCCTCGTCGAAGCGCCGCAAAAAGGTCCGCACGCGCGATCTGCGGGCCGTGTTGACCTCGGTCCGTTTCGCGATCTTGCGAATGGCCTTCTTGGCGCCGGGGTTGTTGGCCATCGAGCTTTTTCGACCTTTGGAGTTTGAGAGGGAACCGCCGGCCTTGGCCCGCGGCTGAAGAAGGAAAATCGGGAGGCGCGGATATAGTTGACGCCCAAGGTCCGGTCAATGCGAGGCGGACGCCGGCAGGGTCGTGCTCGGCTCCTCGACGGCGAGTCCCCTGGCCTTCAGCAATGCGGGAAGCCCGTCGGGACCCAGGAGATGGCCGGTCCCGACCACCACCACGATGACGCCCTGGCCTTTCAGACGGCGGGCCAGGACCGCCGCCCATCGGCGGTTGCGATCCGTGATCAGGCGCCGGTAGATCCTCGGCGACGCCTTGGCCAATGGCGTGAGGGCATCCCGTTGGAGGCCCTCGAGGTCGCCGGCCAACCACGTTTTCACCACCCGCTGATAAAGGTCCGGGTCATCAGCGATTTCGGCGATGGTCTGGTCCAGCGAGGCGACCTGGTCGGCCATGGAGGCCTCGGCGAGGAAGTTGATTTGCTCGCTCGTGGTCTCGAAGGCGCGGCGACGAACGCCGGCTGGCGCCTCGGCCGAGATCTGCTGCTCCACGCCCTGGCCGGCGACCGCCCCGGCCCGGCTGTCCTGGGCCAACGAGAGCGTGACCTCCGCCAGCCACGGCCGCATGGGCGACACGAACCTCGCCGGCAGGCCGAGACGCTCGCCGGCCGCTTCCAGCCTCGCTCTATCGGCGGCCGAAAGATGGTTGAAAAGGCTGTCGCCCTTGGGCAGCAGTCCCCGACTCCGGGCCAGGCGGGCCGCCTCTTCGCCGGTCAGGGCGTCGATGGGCAGTTCAAACCAGAGCTCGTCGGCCTTAGCGAGGATGGCGGCGAGGCCCGGCGGACGCCAATCGAGGCCGGGCGGCAGCAGGTGGATCGAGCCGAAGATCACCGCCGTGGCGTGCGCGCCGCGCACGGTCCACACCGCCGGCTGGGCGAAGGCCGTGGAGCTCACGGAGAGGAACGCCACCGCCAGGGCGACTGTCAGGCGCCTCATCTCTGGCACACCGGGCAATGGAAGGTCGCGCGGCCGGCCTGGAGCGTACGGCGGACCACTCCCCGGCAGCCCTTGGTCACGCAGGGCTGAGATTCGCGGTCGTAGACCTCGAAGCTGTGCTGGAAATAGCCGAGTTCGCCGTCGGCGGCGGCAAAGTCGCGCAGGGTCGAACCGCCCTGGGCGATCGCCTCCACGAGCACGGCGCGGATCGCTTCCACAAGGCGGGCAAGCCGGGCCGGGCGGATGGCGCCGGCCGGCCGGGTTGGGGAAATGCCGGCCCGGTAGAGCGCCTCGCAGACATAGATGTTGCCAAGTCCGGCGACCACGCCCTGGTCGAGCAGCAAGGTCTTTGGGCCTTGCCGGCGTCCGGCAAAGGCGGCTTTGAGCCACGCGGGGGTAAAATCTTCGCTCAACGGTTCGGGGCCCAGGACAGCGAGGCGCGCCGCGAGCGCCTCCTCGCCTTCGAGGATGTCCATGAAGCCGAATCGGCGCGGATCGATGAAAGTGACTCTCACGCCGGTCTCGGTTTCGAAGATCACATGGGCGTGCTTGTCTTCGCCGATGGCCCTGTCTTTGCGTTTCGGCGCGCCGACCTCGAACCGCCCGGTCATGCCCAGGTGGACCAACAGGGTCGCATCGCGATCGAGCCTGAAGAGGAGATGCTTGCCGCGCCGGCCCAGGCGCTCGACCCGCGCCCCGGTCAAGCGCTGGACGAATCCGTCCGGCAATGGAAAACGCAGATCCGGGCGGCGCGCCTCGACCCGGGCGAGGCGGGCCCCGACCAGCACCGGCTCGAGGCCTCGGCGAACGGTTTCGACTTCGGGCAGCTCGGGCATGGCCCGTGCCTAGCCCAAGCCGGGTCGCCGCGCCACGCTGGCGCAATTTCCACCAATTCCTTAAAGACGGCGCCCATGACCAGTGGCACTGCCGCGTTCGGGTTTCGCGATGTCGAGGCCGGCAAAAAGCCGACCCTCGTTCGCGACGTCTTCAACCGGGTGGCGCCCCGCTACGACCTGATGAACGATCTGATGAGCGGCGGGGTCCACCGCCTGTGGAAGGACGCCGCCGCCGCCCGCCTCAACCCCCAGCCGGGCGAATCGATCGTCGACTGCGCAGGAGGCACCGGCGACATGGCGAAGCGCCTGGCCAGGATGAGCGAAGCGGCGAGAACGCGGCGCGGCGGCGCGGCGGCGCACATTCTGGTGATCGATTTCAACGCCGCCATGGTCGCGGCTGGGCGGACCCGCTGCGATCGGGCCGGCATCGAATGGGCTGTGGGGGACGTGCAGGCCCTGCCGCTTGCCGACGCGGCGGCGGACGCCGTCTGCATCGCCTTCGGTCTTCGCAACGTGACCGATGTTTCCGGCGCCCTTGGCGAGGCCCGCCGCGTGCTGAAACCTGGCGGCCGGTTCCTGTGCCTGGAGTTCTCCCGGCCGCTCGCCGCCGCCCTGCGCGCCGCCTATGACGCCTACTCTTTCCGCGTCATCCCGGCCATCGGCGCGGCCGTGGCGAAGGACCGCGAGGCCTATCTCTATCTGGTCGAGAGCATCCGCCGTTTCCCCGACCAGGGCGCCCTGGCGGCGCTGATGGGCAAGGCCGGCTTCGCCCGTGTGTCGGTGACCAATTTCAGCGGCGGCGTGTGCGCCCTGCACCAGGGCTGGGCGATCCCCGGAGCGTGAGCGGACCGGCATCCTGGCTGCGCCTTACGGGGGTGATCTGGACCCTGGGGCGCGCCGACGCCCTGTTTCCCAAGGAGATCGACGACCAGCTCCCGGCGTCCCTGAAGCTGACCGCCCGCGCCCTTCGCCTCTTCACCTCGCGCGAGGCCCGGGCAGGCCGACCCGGCGAGCGGCTGGCCCGCGCCCTCGTTCGCCTGGGGCCGGTGAGCATAAAGCTCGGTCAGTTCCTCTCGACGCGCGGCGACATCTTCGGCCAGGTGTTCGCCGACGATCTCGCCCATCTGAAGGATCGCCTGCCCCCATTTCCCACCGACGTCGCCCGCACCGAGGTCGAGGCGGCCATCGGCAAGCCGATCGATGCGCTGTTTTCGGAATTTGGCGGTCCTGTCGCCGCCGCGTCACTCGCCCAGGCTCATCGGGCGCGTCTCAAAGATGGCCGGGAGGTGGCGGTCAAGGTGCTGCGCCCCGGCGTCGAGCGGCGGGTGGCCCGCGATGTGGCGGCGATGACGCTGGCGGCCGACCTCATCGAGACCTGGCCCGTGGCCCGCCGCCTGGAGCCGCGCGCTTTCGCCGCCACCGTCGCCCGCGCCCTCACCCTCGAGCTCGACCTGCGCATGGAGGCGGCCGCCGCCGACGAGCTGCGGATCGCCATGGATGACGATGGCTACATGAGCGCGCCGGCGGTGGTCTGGGACGGAGTGGCGCGGCGGGTCCTGACCCTGGAATGGGCATCCGGCATGGCCCTCTCCGATCCGGCCGCTCTCGAGCAGGAAGGCGTCGACCCCAAGGCGATCGCCGACGGCCTCATCCGCGGCTTCCTCGCCCAGACCCTCGACCACGGCGTCTTCCATGCCGACCTGCACGAGGGCAATCTGTTTGTCGTTCCGCCGGCCGGTCTGAAGGTGGTCGACTTCGGCATCGTCGGCCGCCTTGGGGCCACCGAGCGGCGCTGGCTGGCCGAGATTCTGTGGGGGTTCCTGAGGCGAGACTATAAGCGCTTGGCTGAAGTCCACTTCCAGGCCGGCTATGTGCCGGCGAGTCACGATCCGGGGGCCTTCGCCCAGGCTCTGCGGGCCGTCGGCGAGCCGGTGTTCGGCCGGCCGGTTCGCGAAGTGTCCATGGGCCGGTTGATCACCCAGCTCTTCGAGGTCACCGCCCTCTTCGACATGCGGTTGCGCCCCGAACTCGTGCTGCTGCAAAAAACCATGGCCACTGTGGAAGGGGTCGCCCGGCGGATCGACCCCGATCACGACATGTGGGCGGCCGCTGATCCCGTCGTCCGCCGGTGGATCGGTCGCGAACTTTCACCGGCGACCGTCGTACGTTCGATCGTCAATGAAGCCCGCGCGGCGATTGCCGGTTTGACGCGCTTGGCCGCCGAGCACGAAGCGTCCATCCCGGTCGTCGCCGCGCCAGCCCGAGCAGGGTTGGCGCCATGGATCGCCTTCGCGCTCGGCGCGATCACCGCCGCCGCCGCATTCGCCTTGGCGGTGGGGTTGAAGTGATCGCCTAGCCCTGGCTGCCGCCGCTGTCGGACTTGGCCCGGTCGGCCTCGCGCTGCTTCTGCTCGGACCAGTATGACGCTCCGGCCCGGGGCTTGAACATAGTCCTGGGCGCGCCGTCACGGGATACCACCGCGAAGGTGTTGCTGGCCGGGGCGTAGATCAGCTTGTCGCCGTTGCCGCGGGCGATGGTCTCGGCGCCGGTCGGCGGGCTGTCCACGAAGGCATGGACCTTGGTCACGTAGTCGCTTTCGCTGTGGGCCCCAAAATCCTGGCCGTTCTTGGTGAACTGGTACTGGGCGTTCTCGGCGGCGGAATGTTTACGGTTGGCCGCCCACATCGGCTTGCCGTTGATCTGGGGAACAGCCGTGTCGCGGCGGTCGTCGTAGCTGGCTTGGCTGGAGGAGCCGTAGGCGGCGCCGGACGAGGCGCTCTGGCCGCCTTGGGGCGCGACGGCCGAGGGATGGTCGCCGCAGCCGGCGAGGGCCAGGGCCACGGCGATAGCCGGTCCGGAAATGAGCACAACTCTCATGGTCGTCTCCTGACGAGAGGGGCGATGTGATGACGCTTTTTGGCACTGCGGGAACAAACAAAGAACATTTTCTCGCGTTTGTCCAGGCCCTGATTCGCGCTAAGTGCGCCACGCGAAGTGGGAAAGGTCTTTCCAGGTGGCCGACAAGCGGGTGCTGCTGATCGTCGGCGGCGGGATCGCCGCCTACAAGGCGCTCGAATTGACGCGCCTCTTGCGCAAGGCCGGGGTCGGCGTGCAGCCGATCCTCACCCGAGCAGGCGCCCAGTTCGTCACGCCCCTCTCGCTCTCCGCTCTCGCCGAGGACGAGGTGCGCTCGGATCTCTTTTCCCTCGATGACGAGGCGGCGATGGGCCACATCGAGCTGTCGCGGTCGGCCGACCTCATTGTGGTGGCGCCGGCGACCGCCGATCTGATGGCCAAGGCCGCCGCCGGCCTCGCCGACGATTTGGCTTCGACCACGCTCCTGGCCACCGACAAGCCGGTGATCATGGCCCCGGCGATGAACGTCAGAATGTGGCTGCATCCGGCCACCGCGCGCAATCTCGAGCGCTTGCGGGCCGACGGGGTGCTCTTCATCGGCCCGGATGACGGGGCCATGGCCTGCGGTGAGTTTGGTCCCGGCAGGATGGCCGAGCCGCAGGCGATCTTCGACGCCGTCATGGCCGCTTTGCAGCCCTCGCCCACGCCACTGGCCGGCAAGCACTTGCTCGTCACCGCCGGGCCCACGCTCGAGCCGATCGACCCGGTGCGCGTGCTGACCAATCGTTCGAGCGGCAAGCAGGGCTACGCCATCGCCGCCGCCTTGGCCGATCTCGGCGCGCGGGTGAGCCTCGTCAGCGGACCAACGGCGCTGGCCGCCCCGGCCGGAGTCGATCGCCGCGGCGTCGAAACGGCGCTGGAAATGCTCGACGCCTGCCGCTCCGCCCTGCCGGCCGACGCGGCGGTGTGCGTCGCCGCGGTTTCCGACTGGCGCCCCGATACCGTATTCGGCGTAAAGCTGAAGAAGGGAAAAGACGGCCCTCCGGCGGTCAGCCTGGTCGAAAACCCCGACATCCTGGCCAGCCTTTCCGCCGCCGGTCCGACCCGGCCGCGGCTGGTCGTCGGCTTCGCCGCCGAGACCGGCGATCTGGAGGCCAACGCCCGCGCCAAGCTGGCTCGCAAGGGCTGCGACTGGATCGTCGCCAACGATGTCGGCGGAGGCGCCATCATCGGCGGAGAAGAGAACGAGGTGCTGGTGATCGACGCCGCCGGCGCCGAGCGCTGGGCGCGCGCCAGCAAGGCCGAGGTGGCCCGGCGCCTCGCCGAGCGCATAGCCAGGGCCCTGGCGTGAGCCCCGCCGTCCGCGTCGTCCGCCTGCCGCACGGCGCCGACCTGCCCCTGCCGTCCTACGAGAGCCCGGGCGCCGCCGGCATGGACCTGCGCGCCGCCGTGGAGGCGGGCTCCCCCGTTGTTTTGGCGCCGGGTGAGCGGGCGGCGATTCCCACCGGCCTCGCCATCGCCTTGCCGGAAGGCTACGAGGGTCAGGTTCGGCCGCGCTCGGGCTTGGCGCTCAAGGTCGGAATCACCACCCTCAATACGCCTGGGACCATCGATGCCGACTATCGCGGCGAGGTGAAGGTGATCCTGATCAACCATGGCGCCGAGGCGGTGAGGATCGAACGCGGCGATCGCATCGCCCAGCTGATCATCGCGCCGGTTGTCCAGGCCCTGTGGTCAGAGGTGGACGGTCTCGACGAAACGGGCCGTGGGGCCGGCGGTTTCGGCTCGACCGGGGCCCGCTGAGGGACGCTACGGGATCAATCCGAGCGCCTCGCTGAGCGCGGCGTCGGCCCTCGTCGCGGCGATGTTTCTCGCGCTCTCGCCGGCGTGGTTTCTGCGGTCGAGGCTGGCGCCGTGGCGGCGCAGGAGGGCGGCGACGCCAGGGCGGTCGGCCCTGACGCTCCTCATCAACGCGGTGTCTCCCCGGGCGTCCGATGCATCGACGGCGACCCCCTCGGCCAGGAGGATGTCCACCTCACCGGTTCGGCCGGCGGCGGCGGCGGCGCGCAGCCTTGCACCCAGATCCTGTGACGACCCCTCGGATCGCTCGGCCCTGGCGAGCGCAGCGACAGGCGGCGCCGCCTTGGCGGCCTGGGTCGCCGAACCTTCCACGGCCTCGTCGCGGGCCTCGTTCTGTCGCCAATCGGGGGAATTCGACGCGGCGGCCGGAGCGCTCGGCTTGGCCAGGACGGCGCTGGGCGGCGCGGCCGGCGCCTCGGGAAAGGCCCTGGCCGTCTCGGCCAGCGATCCGGCGGCCGGAGCTTCGCGCCGCGCCGGCGGCGGGGCAGGGGGGGCGACAAAGGTCCGGGGGGCGGGTCGCGAAGTCTTCGGCGCGGCCGCCTCGGCAGGGGTCGGGGAGGCGGGGATTTCGTGGCCGACGGCGATCGGCGCCGCCGGTCTCGCCGCGATGCTCGGCGCCGGCGGCGGGGGCCGGTAGGCCTGCCTGGCGACGAAGAAGGCCAGTCCGGCGACACCGGCGGCGGCGAGCCATCCGCCCTGCCGCCAGGCGGTGCGTGGCCGGGAAGCGGGCGCCGGCGCCGCCGGCTCGCGCTCCAGGGCGGCCATCACCCGCGCCCGACGCGCCGCCCGGGCGGCCTCGTCGCTCAGCATCGCCTCGGCCCGGTCATAGGCCTTGTCGATCGGCTCGGGCGCGGAGTCGTGGTCAGACATAGGTCGGCCTTTCCCCAGCCAGCGCTCGCCTCAGCGTGGCGCGGGCATAGCGCAGGCGGCTCTTGGTCGTCTCCACCGCCGCGCCCGTGGCGGCGGAGATTTCCTCCAGCGAGAGTCCGGCGTGGGCGAACATGATGAAGACGCCGCGCTGGGCGAGCGGCAAGGCCTCGACGGCGGCCACGATCCGGTGGGCCAGCTCGCGCGATTCCACATTTTCCAGGGGGCTTGGAGCCGGGTCCGCCACCCTCAGCGCCGCATCGTCCTCTCCCGAGGCCAGGATGGACACCTTCTGACGGCGGAAATGGTCCCAGACTTTGTGGCGGGCGATGGTGAAAAGCCAGGCGGCGAAGCTTCCCTTGGCCGGATCGAAGGCGGCGGAATTCTTCGAAACCTGGATCCAGGTTTCCTGATGCAGGTCCTCGGCGGCGTCCGCGTCGCCGACCATTCGGCGGATGAATTGGAAGCATGGGCGATCATAGCGGTCGTAAAGCTGCGCGAAGGCGTGCAGGTCGCCGGCGCGATGGGCGCGCAACAGCTCGATGTCGGCGGCGCCCGGCTCCATCTTCTCCCAGTCTAGCTGCTGCTTCGTCGCCGGCGGCAAGGTCTCACGGCTCGTCCGGCGGGTCGGCAACGAATCCCCTATCGGGCTGCGTGGGGAAGGGTCGGGGCCCGTATCCTGGGCTCCATGCGGGCGCGATCACGCCGCGGCTGACCAGGTGGCCATAGGTGTCGTATTCGATCTGCCGGATCCATTGCGGATAGGAGGTGGCGCGCACGAAGTCGGTGAAACGTGTCGCCGACCATTCGCGCGCGCCGTGCGCCGTGCCCAGTCTTTCGTCCGTCGGTTTCTCGCGGAAAATGCCCTGCGCCGATTTGGCGCCGGCCGAATAAGGCGCGGTCGCCGGCGGCGGGGCGGCCCGCTGCAAGGCGTAGGCGTGGCCCCCGGAAGCGCCCATTTCCGGTTCGTTCCGCCCTTCCGCCCCGATCGACGGCGCGTAGTCCGGAGTTTCGACCTTTTCGGTGAAGACGGCCATGCCGATGACGCCCACGTCTCCCGGCCTCCCGGTGCGGGCGGCGTAGGATTGCGACAGGCGCGCGAACGCGAAGGCGGCCACCTCGGTGGTGGACTTGCGCCAGCCGCTCACGTCGTAGGACTGATAGGGCCCGAACACATAGCCCCCCTGTCCGTAGCCGGCCGTTTCGCCGGTGAGGATGTTGACGCCGTCGACAGACATGACCACCAGGATCCGGCCGTCGGTGTGATTGGTCACCCGCAGGCTGTAGCGCGAGCCTGGTTGGCCAGCGACATAGAGACGGCCGTGATGTCGCCAGAGCGGCAGGATCTGACCGGTCTCGCGATCCACGACGCGAAGATCGACGGGATCGGCCCGAACGGTCGCGGCGCCAACGACTCCGATTGCCGCAATCGCCGCCAGGACTGTCCGACGTCGCAGGGTGGAATTCGTTCTTTCCGCCGATGTCATCTGCGCCTCCGTCAGCCCTTGCATGGAGGACTACGCAGCCGGGGGCCAAACAGGGTTGGAGGCGGGACCTTTTCTTCAGTGGTGGCCTAGCGGCCGAAGCCCAGCACGTCGGCCATGTCGTAGAGTCCGGGCGGCTTCGCCCGCACCCACAAGGCGGCGGCGATCGCTCCGCGGGCGAAGAGGCGGCGGTCGCGAGCCGAATGCGAAAAGGTGAGAATCTCGTCCTCGGCGGCCAGAATGACGCTGTGCTCGCCGACCAAGCCGCCGCCGCGCACGGACGAGAGGCCGATGGCGCCCGCGGGCCTCGGGCCAGTGAGCCCGTCGCGGCCGCGCACGGCGAGATCGGCGAGCGTGCTCTGCCGGCCGCTCGCGGCGGCCTCCCCCAGCATCAGGGCCGTGCCCGATGGGGCGTCGGCTTTTCCGCGATGATGCGCCTCGATGATCTCGATGTCCCAATCATCGGCGCTCAGGCGTCGCGCGGCCTCCCGGACGAACTGGGCCAGGAGATTGATCCCGAGCGAGAAATTGCCGGATTTGACGATCGCGATCCGGCGCGCCGCCGCGGCGATGGCGCCCTCCTCGGGTTCGGAGAAGCCGGTCGATCCTATGACGAGCGCCGGGCCGCCGCGCGCCGCCGCGGCCTCAGCCAGCGCCGCCGAAGCCGCCGCGGTCGAAAAGTCCACGATGACATCGCAGGGTCCCAGCGTCCTTTCCGCGGGCGTGGCCCGGGTGATGCGCCCGGCAACCTCGATGTCGTCACGCATGGCGACAAGAGCGAGCACCGCGTGGCCCATTCGGCCATCGGCGCCGGCGACGCCTAGCCCAAGGGGCGCCTGGTTTTCCATCACCGCTCCTTCCTCCGCCGCCGGGCCCGCGGTCAAGCCTGCCGAGCCAGGGCCGGTTGTCCCGGAGGGCGGCCGTAGGATAGGGTGGCCGCCCGCCCCCGGTCCCCTCGAAAGATGAAAAAGCGATCGACGCCTGATGAGTGACGCCGAAAAACGCAGCTTTACCGACGACGAGGCCCTGGCGTTCCACAAGTATCCCACGCCCGGCAAGGTGGCCATCGTCGCCACCAAGCCCATGGCCACACAGCGCGATCTGTCGCTGGCCTATTCGCCCGGCGTCGCCGTGCCGGTTCTTGCCATCGCCGAGGATGAGGCGCGCGCCTACGATTACACAACGAAGGGCAATTTCGTTGCGGTGATCACCAATGGCACCGCCATCCTAGGCCTCGGCAATCGCGGCGCGCTCGCGGCCAAGCCGGTGATGGAAGGCAAATCGGTGCTGTTCAAGCGCTTCGCCGATGTCGATTCCATCGATCTCGAAGTCTCCACCGAAGATCCCGACGAGTTCATCAACTGCGTCAGGGTGCTGGGCAAGAGCTGGGGCGGCATCAACCTGGAGGACATCAAGGCGCCGGAGTGCTTCATTATCGAGCAGCGGCTGCGCGAACTGCTCGACATTCCGGTGTTCCACGACGACCAGCACGGCACCGCCATCATCGCCGCGGCTGGGCTTATCAATGCTCTCGAACTGACCGGCCGCGAAATCGCCGGCACCAAGCTGGTCTGCAATGGCGCCGGCGCCGCCGGCATCGCCTGCCTTGAGCTTTTGCGTGCCATCGGTTTCCGGCACGAGAACCTGATCCTGTGCGACACCAAAGGCGTGATCTACCAGGGCCGCACCGACGGCATGAATCAGTGGAAGTCGGGCTTCGCCGTCAACACCAAGGCACGCACGCTTGCCGAAGCGCTCGCGGGCGCCGACGTGTTTTTCGGCCTCTCGGTGAAAGGCGCGGTGACCAAGGACATGGTGAAGTCGATGGCCGACAAGCCAATCATTTTCGCTATGGCCAATCCCGACCCGGAAATCACCGTGGAAGAGGTCGCCGAGGTGCGTTCGGACGCCATCGTGGCTACCGGCCGTTCCGACTATCCAAACCAGATCAACAACGTGCTGGGCTTCCCTTATATTTTCCGCGGCGCGCTCGACGTGCGGGCGCGCGCCATCAACATGGAAATGAAGATCGCAGCGGCGCGCGCGCTCGCCGCGCTGGCGCGCGAGGACGTGCCCGACGAGGTCGCCGTGGCCTACGGGGCGCGGCCCAAATACGGCCCGGACTACATCATTCCGGTGCCGTTCGATCCGCGGCTGATTTCCGACATTCCGCCGGCGGTCGCCAAGGCGGCGATGGACTCCGGTGTGGCGCGGCGGCCGATCGAGGACATGGAATCGTATCGGCAGGCCTTGCGCACCCGGCGGGATCCGATCGCCGGCGTGCTGACCGGCGTATATGAGCGCCTGCGCCGGCGGCCGCGCCGGGTGGTGTTTGCGGAGGGTGAAGAGGAGCAGGTGATCCGCGCGGCCGCGACCTTCGTGCATCAGGGTCTCGGCACCGCGTTACTGGTCGGCCGCGAGCGCGCGGTGCGTGAAACCGCCCACGCGCTCGGTGTCGAGCTTGGCGGCGGCATCGAGATCATCAACGCGGCGCTGTCCAGCCGCAACGCAAACTATGCCGCGTATCTGTACGAACGGCTGCAGCGCCAAGGCTATCTGCAACGCGACTGCCAGCGCATGATCAACCAGGACCGCAACCATTTCGCCGCCTGCATGGTGGCGCTGGGCGACGCCGACGCCATGGTGACGGGCGTCACCCGCAATTTTTCGGTCGCGCTCGAGGACGTCCGGCGCTGCATCGATCCAAAGCCCGGCCATCGGGTGATGGGCGTGTCGCTCGTGCTGGCGCGCGGCCGCACCGTACTGGTGGCTGACACCGCGGTGGCGGAAATGCCGCCCGCCGCTGATCTCGCCGAGATCGCGGTCGAGGCGGCGCGGGTGGCGCGCTCGCTCGGTCATGAGCCGCGCGTGGCCTTTCTTGCGTTCTCGAACTTCGGCCATCTGGCCGGCGAGCGCTCGGGGCGGGTCCAGGAAGCGGTGCGGCTCCTCGACCACAAGCGCGTCGATTTCGAATATGACGGCGACATGGCCGCCGACGTGGCGTTGAATATGGAGCTGCGCGAGGCCTATCCGTTCTGCCGGCTATCCGGGCCCGCCAATGTGCTGGTCATGCCGGGGCTGCATTCGGCCTCGATCGCCACCAAGATGCTGATGGAGCTTGGCGGTGCCAACGTCATCGGCCCGATGCTGGTCGGCCTCGACCGCTCGGTGCAGATCGTGCCGCTGTCGGCGAACGACGCCCAGCTCGTCAACATGGCGGCGCTCGCCGCATATAACGTCAGCGGCTAATGCAGAAGCGCAAGCTCGGTCAGTCAGGCCCGGAAGTTTCGCTGGTCGGTCTCGGCACCAACAATTTTGGCCGCCGCATCGATCTCGAAGCCTCGCGCCTGGTCCTCGACAAGGCGCTCGATTGCGGTATCACGCTAATCGATACCGCCGACGCCTATGGCGTCGGCGGCGCCTCCGAGGAATTTTTGGGCGTTCTGCTCGGGCCGCGGCGCAAGGATGTGGTGCTGGCGACCAAGTTCGGGTTGGCCGTCGACGGCAGCGGCGTTCCGGGCCAAGCGTCACGGCGCTATATCATGTCGGCGGTCGAAGCGAGCCTGCGCCGGCTCAAGACCGACTGGATTGATCTCTATCAGCTGCACCGGCCCGATCCGAATACGCCGATCGAGGAGACGCTGCGCGCGCTCGACGATTTGGTGAAATCCGGCAAAGTCCGATTCATCGGCTGCTCCAATCTGTCGGCGGCGCAGCTCGGCGGCGCCCTAACGGTTTCAGAACGCCATCGCCTGGCGTCGTTCGTCACCTGTCAGGACGAATACAATCTACTGTCGCGCGATCTCGAAGGCGATCGGCTGCCGGTCATGGAGCGGCACGGTTTGGGCTTGCTGCCTTACGTGCCGCTTGCCAGCGGACTGCTCACCGGCAAATACCGGCACGACGCGCCGCTGCCGCCCGGCACGCGGCTCGCCAACAGCGCCCGGCATGTCGGCCGCGTGCTCAGCGACCGCAACTGGCGGATCGTCGAGGCGCTGCGCGCCTTTGCGGCCCAGCGTGGCCGCACGCTCCTGGAACTGGCGATGAGCTGGCTTGCCAGCCGCCCCTATGTTCCCAGCATCATCGCCGGCGCCACCAAGCCCGAACAAGTCGAGCAGAACATCGCCGCCGTCGGCTGGCAGCTTTCGCCCCCGGAGCTAGCTGAAATCGATCGCATCACGCTGTGATTAAGAGGCGGACGGCAACGCGCTTCGCGATGCCGGAACGCTATGGGAGCTTCG
>DASZKO010000149.1:0-15077 GCA_035605655.1 Caulobacteraceae bacterium
CATTTCCTCGCTCTTGGCCCACAGCGCCTTGGCGTGCTCCGGATCGAGGGCGTAGGCGCGGACGCCGGCGCGAAGTTCGGGATTGTCGATGATCTCGGCCACATGACAGTCCTCGCAGAACTTCCCGCCCACCAGATCGGCAGGCGCGACGAACCCGCTCCAAACCGATGTCGCCGCCCCCTGCGGAATGGTCTTCCAGCTGAACGCCCCCGACGATCCCGCGGCGGCGTTGATCGAGGCGATCAGGGCGTCCCTGACCTCGGCGGTCATGTACCGACCTAGCTCGGTCTGGATGCCGCCAGGGTGCACCGCCGTGGCGCGCACGCCGCGGCCCTTGTGCCGACGGTCGAATTCCACGGCGAAGAGGACGTTGGCGGTTTTGGAACGGCCGTAGGCGCCGAACTCGGTATAGGGCGTCGTTTCGAAATTGGGATCTTCGAGGTCGACGTCGCTGAAGCGGTGGCCCGACGATGAAAGGTTCACCAGCCGCCCGCCGCGCCTGATCAGCGAGGCGATGCGATTGACCAGCACAAAGTGGCCGAGATGGTTGGTGCCGAACTGGGTCTCGAAGCCGTCGGCAGTCCTCCCCTTGGGCGTGGCCATCACTCCGGCGTTGGCGATCACCACGTCGAAGGGGCGGCCATCGGCGTTGAGGGCGTCGGCGCAGGCTCGCACGCTGGCCAGCGAGGCGAGGTCCAGCTCCACGAGCTCCAGGCCCCCGCCGTGCGCGGCCTGGGCGCGAACCTCCTCCGTGGCGCCGTTCGCCTTGTCGAGATTGCGCGCCGCGCCGACCACCTGCGCCCCATGAGCCGCCAGGGCGCGGGCCGTCTCGACCCCGAGGCCGGCCGACACGCCGGTCACCAGGACGCGCTTGCCGCGCAAGTCCACGCCTTCGAGAACCTCGTCGGTGGTCGATGTCGCGCCAAATCCTTCGGCCATCGTCTTCTCCGCTGTTCAGTCGCCCGCCGCTGGCCGCCACTTCACCCCGAAGTCCATATCAGGCAAGTCCGCGATAGGCTTGCCCCCTACCGGGCGACGCGAGGTTCGGCGCTGTGCCGCTCTCCGGCGGCTCAGCCAGAAGCTATAGCTTGAGGGCGGGCGGGAAGCGCCAGGAGCCGTCCGAGGCTTTTTGCAACACGGCTGTTGCAGTAAGAACCGCATTTTGCAGGAAGCAAAAGCTCAGCCATTCATCGACGGCTCGGCGCGTCATGCGAACATCGTCCGCAATGAAGAAGGGCGGATTGGAAGGGCCCGAGCCCCGGGGAGGGGTGCGAAGGCTGGTGCGGGCGGTCGGGGTCGAACCGACACTCTGTCACCAGAACCGGATTTTGAGTCCGGCGCGTCTGCCAATTCCGCCACGCCCGCTTTGTGACCGCGCCGATCTAGCAATGGCTGGGGGCGCTCACAAGCGAGACGGCGCCGACTTTCGGCGCTCAGCGATACCGCCTCCATTAGGATTTGGCCTCGCGAGCGATGGACCAGTTACGATCGCGGTAACGCATCAATCTTGTTTGACTCATCGAGTGGGGTTGATGTATTTAATGGCCTGTGAGCAAGCAACAGCTTCAGCCGGGCGTCACCCCCTCCGCATTCCTGCAATTGGCAGGGCATCCGCTGCGTTGGCGCCTTCTGAGTGAGCTGGCCCGAAGCGACCGCATGGTTCACGAATTGACGGCGTTGGTCGGCGAGCCACAGAATCTGGTCTCCTATCACCTGGGCAAGCTGCGGGAGGGCCGGCTCGTCTCGGCGCGCCGCAGCTCTGCCGATCGCCGGGACTCCTATTACGGCCTGGATCTGGCGCGCGTGGGCCATTCGCTGTCGGCGACCGGCGCGGCGCTTCACCCGGGCCTCCACCTTGCCCCACCCCCCAGTCGCGACCTCCCGATGGGGCCGGTGAGGGTCCTGTTCCTGTGCACCGGCAATGGCGCACGCTCCCCGATGGCCCAGGTGCTGGCCGAGGCCCGGTCCGGCGGCGCCATCGAGGCGTTGAGCGCCGGCAGCCATCCCAGGCCCCTGCATCCCAATGCGGTGCGGGTGATGCGCGATGAGCACGGCCTCGACCTCGCCGGCCATGTCCCCAGGCATCTGGACGAATTCGCCAACCAGCGTTTCGACTGGGTGATCAGCCTGTGCGATCGGGTCCGCGAGGTGTGCCCCGACCTGCCCGGCCATCCCGAGACGATCCACTGGAGCATCGCCAATCCGGCGACGGGTGAATCCGATGACCTCACCTATCCGCTGTTTCGGCAAGCCGCCGCCGAGCTGGCGACCCGCGTCGAGTACCTGATCGCCCTGCTTGCTGATCGGCGCCCCGCCCCCGAGGAGCCATGGAGAAGCCGATGACGGACCCTAGTGAAATGGTGAGCGTCCGCTACATGGTCGATGATGTCGCGGAGGCGGTCGCCTTCTACGTCGAGTTCCTCGATTTCGAGGTCCTCAACAGCTTTCCGCCCTTCGCCGACGTGGCCCGCGGCAATCTTCGCCTGTTGCTCAGTGGCCCGGTCAGCTCGGCGGGGCGGCCCATGCCCGACGGCGCCAGGCCCGGGCCGGGGGGCTGGAACCGCATTCACCTCATCGTCGACGACATCGAGGCCAAGGTCGCGGAACTGCGCGCGGCAGGGGCGCCGTTCCGTAACGACATCATCGAGGGTCCGGGCGGCAAACAGGTCCTGCTCCAGGACCCTTCCGGCAATCTCGTCGAGATCTTCCAGCCGGCCGCTTTCACCCCCGCCCGCAGCGTGACCGCGCCGCTCTGAAACGTCGCCAGACGCCCACAAACAGACGATACCGCGGTCTTGCCGCGCACGCCGCCAAGCTGACGGCCTTGCCGCCGGCGGCGTCGCGGGCCTGGAAGGGCGGACCTCATGAGCGCGGCAACCCGTATGAGAATCTGTCGCATGGCGCTGCCGATCCTGACACCCCGCGCGCCGCGGCGATCATGCTCAGGCGGGACTGCGGTGGCGTCCGAACATCAGCATCCAGGCGGTCAGCACCGATCGCACCAGCAACAGGATGCAGGAGGCGGTCACCAGGTAGAGGCCCCACTCGGCGCGGCCGATCAGGGCGGCGCCGCCGGCCGCTCCCAGAACATAGCCGGCGCTGATCGTGACGATCATGCTGAACGGGAAGCCGCCGCGATTTTCGATGAAATGGGCGTAGGTGAAGAGGATCGGCAGGCGCAGGCCGAAAAGGTGCAGGATCGCCAGCTCGCCGCCGAGAAGCCGCATGGGTTGGGGCGTGAGAACCGCGATGGCGGTGACCATGACGGTCAACAGATGGTAGGTGTTGTTGCGCGCCGCGTGGACCGTGGCGGCCATGGCGTAATCCGTCTGGTCGCGGATCGAGTTGAAATAGAGCGACATCACCACGAACAGCAGCCCGACCAGGGTCGCCGCGGCCGTGCCGATCATCACATAGAGATCACGCCAGACCTCTGGCTGAGAGATGCTGTTCATCCGCCCCCGTTCGAAGCTCGACCTTAGGGGCCGCGGCGCGCCGGTGGAAGCGGTCATCGTCGCTGCGCCGAGACTTTGACCTCGTCGCCCGCCAAGCCTAGCTTGAGATTCCGGATCGCCGCGGGCTGGCCCGGGCCATAGGGGGAGAAGACAATGAAATCCACGACGCTCGGGATTGGCCTGTTGCTCGGGCTTGCAGGCGCCGCGCCGGCCCAGGTCAATGCGCCGGACCTGAAATGGGGACCGGCCCCGCCGGCGTTCGCCAGGGGCGCCCAGATGGCGGTGCTGTCGGGCGATCCGTCAAAGCCCGGCCAGTTCGTGATCCGCTTGAAGTTCCCGGCCGGCTACAGGATCGCCGCCCACCACCATCCGACCGACGAATACGTCACCGTGATCAGCGGCGAGATGTCGCTCGGCATGGGCGGCAAGCTCGACGAGGCCAAGGGCGCCAGGCTTACCGCCGGCGGCTTCGCCATGGCCCCGGCCCACATGAACCACTACGCCTGGTCCAAGGCCGGCGGGGTGGTCCAGGTCTCGGCCGTGGGTCCGTTCGCGATGACCTACGTCAATCCGGCCGACGATCCTTCCAGACGCTAGGCCTGGGTGATCCGCCAGCTGCGGATCTGGAAGGGCGATATCGTCGCCGCGCCTTCAGGAAGGGGGTCCTCGAGCAGGCTGACCTCCCCGGCCACGCGCCAGCCCTCGGGCGGCCGGATCGCCATCGGTCCGCGGCCCCCGGCGCTCTCGTAGAGACGAAGGATCAGGCCGTCGCCGTCCTCGGCCGGCTTGAGCGCCGCCAGCGCCAGGTTGGCGCCGCCGATTTCGAGGAAGGATCGCGCCGCCTCGGGTCCCGTGAAGGCGCGGTGGAACAATGGCCGGTTGAGATCCTCCGCCTCGGCCAGCACGCCGCCCTCGATCCAGTCGCCGGTGTGGGGCAGGAGGGCGTAGGTCAGGTCCTGGACGCCCTCGTCGGCCAGGGGGTCGGGGAGGATCGGCGAGCGAATCAGGCTCAGGCCCAGCTCGCTGCCCAGGGCATGACAGCCGTAGCGGCCGTCGTTCAGCAGGGCGACGCCATAGCCGGGCTCGGAGAGATCGACGAAGCGATGGTGGGCGACCTCGAAACGGGCGCCCTCCCAGGTCGTGTTGGCGTGAGTAGGCCGGCGATGGACCCCGAACGCGCATTCGAAAGTCGCCGCGTCCGAGCGCACCGCGAGCGGGAAGAGGGCCTTGACGAGGATCCGCCGGTCGCGCCAGTCGAAGCGGGTGGCGAAATCGATTCTGGCCGAATTTGCCCATAGGCGGACCGACTGGACGATGGTCGAGTTCCTCACCCGCCGGGTGATCCGGATCGCGCCGCGCTGGCTACCGGCCTCGGCGATCTCGATGGCCGTCGCGAGGGCCTCCTCGCCCCGCCGCCGGTAGTCGCCCTCGATATCCCAGGCGTCGTAGTTGCGTGGCTGGTCGTGGTAGGCCCAGACTTGGTTGCCGCGGCCGGTCAGAACCTCGCGCCCAGCCCGTTTGTCCCAGATGCTGGCCAGCGTCCCGTCGTCGGCGAAATCCACCCGCACCAGGTCATTCTCGAGGCGCCGCTCGTCGACCTCGACGCCGGCGAGGGGGGCCGGCCGGCCGGTCAGCGCGCCCAGTCCCGGAACCTTGGCGGCCGACGCCAGAACGAAACCGTTCTCGCCCGCCTGGCCGCCGGGCAGGGGCGTGGCGCTTTCCAGCCGCACCGGCCGGGGGGCGAGATCCGGATTGACGATCATCAGCCCCGCCTCGCCATCGCCGGCCATGGCTCCCTCGAGGAAGGCGAGGGCGGAGCCGGCGGCGGCGGCCGCGGCGGCGACGACCTCGGCGAGTTCGCGCTCGGTGCGCTGGTACACCTCGCCGATGCTGCTGCCGGGCAGGATGTCGTGGAACTGGTTGACCATCAGGGTGCGCCACAAGGGCTCGAGCGAGGCCGGCGGCGCCGCTCCGAGCAGCGCCGCGAAGCCGGAAAGCGCCTCGGCGGCGATGAGGTCGCGCTCGGCCCGGCGGTGCAGGCGCTTGGTGCGGCCCTGGGTGGTGAGGACGCCGCGGTGGTATTCCAGGTAGAGTTCGCCCACCCATCGCGCCGGCGGCCTCGCCGCGGCCTCCTCGTGGGCCCGGGGGAAATAGTCCTCGGGAGTCGCGAAGCGGATCGCCGGCAGAAGGGGGAGGGCGGCCATGGCCCCGGCCGCCGCGACCATTTCGGCGGTCGGCCCGCCGCCGCCGTCGCCGTGGCCGATCGGCTGCAGCACCTCACCGGCGATCGCCTTGTCGGCATGCGTTCGCCAGGCGCGCAGCAGCGAGGCCGGGTCGGCCAGGCCATTGTAGGTGTCCTCGGGCGTGTTGAATTGCTGGACCAGCACCGCCGAGCCGTCGATCCCTTCCCACCAGAACCTCGTGTGGGGAAAGCGATTGGTCTCCGACCAGCCGAGCTTGATGGTGAACAGGCTCTTCAGGCCAGCCCCTTCGAGGATCTGCGGCAAGGCGGGAGAAAAGCCGAAGGTGTCCGGCAGCCAGGCGACCGTATGGCGAGCCCCGAAGGTCTTCTCGAAATAGCGCTGCCCATAGAGCGCTTGGCGGACCAGGGCCTCGCCGCACGGCATGTTGATGTCGGGTTCGACCCACAGCCCGCCGGTCGGGGCCCAGGCGCCGGCCTTCACCGCCGCGCGCACGCCGGCCATCAGCGCGGGATCGTCGTCCTCGAGGTAGCGATAGTACTCGGCGAAGGACTGGGCGAAGCGGAAAGCGGGTTCGCGGCCGATGAGATCCAGCGCCGTGGAGAAGGTCCGCCGCGCCTTGCGCCGGGTCTCCTCGATCGGCCACAGCCAGGCGGTGTCGAGATGGGCGTGGCCGACATAGGCCACCGCGCCGACGGGCGGAAAGCGGGTCTTGAGCGTCTCCAGTTCGCCGGTCAGCCAGGCGTGGGCCTCGCCCAGGGAGGCGCGGGCGGCGCCCGGAAGCGGTGTCGCCGGCCAGGATCTCGGCGGGTTGTCGCGGCCGCCATAGCCGCGAGCGAAGGGGCTCACCCGGCCGAGCACGTCCTGCGACCGCGTCGGCCAGTCCAGGCGGGCCATGGCGTTCTCGGCCAGCTCGATCAGGATGGGCGCCGCTTCGTGCGGGCCGAGGGCGGCAGCGAGGTCGAGGCCGAGATTCACCAGCCGCGCAAAGCCGATCAGCGCGGGCTCGATCCGGCGCAACTCGGCGCATCTGAAGCGTGGCTCGGCGACGAACTGGCCAAAGGCGCCGCGCGCCACCGCCTCGATCTCGAGCGCTCCGCCGCGCTCGTCGAGGACGAATTCGTGGTGGTGCGCGTCCAGACCCAGCCGCCGCCGGGCTCCACCGCCGTCGACGATGGTCAACAGAGCCTCGCCGCCGACGTCGAGGGCGAGACGGGTCTCGTCCAAGGGCCAGTCGGCGGGGACCTGGAAGGGGCCGCCGGCGAAGCGCCGCACGTCGTCGGTCCGCGGCCAGGGCGCCCCGATGGCGATCGCGGCTCCGTCGAACGTCCAGCCGCCGATGGCCCGGGCTTCGCCCACGCGCCACGCCTCGATCTCTCCGGCTCGCCGACGCGCCCGCTTGAGCCGCTCACCAAGGCTGAGAAGGTCGAGCGTCACTTCGCGCGCCCCAGGAGTCCAGCGAGGGGTGCGGCCAGGCGAAGCGATGCGGTCAAGGCGTATCCCGTGAAGCATGCCAACGGCGGCGCGAGCGGCTGAAACTGGTGGCGTCGGCATAGCCGAGGCGTTCGGCGATCTCGGCGGCGCTGATGTCGCCCGCCTCGCTCAGCCGCGCCGCCCGCTGCCGCAGCTCGCCATCGAGCAGCTCGCGAAAACTGGTCCCCGTGGCCGCCAGGCGGCGGGTCATGGTGCGCCGCGCCAGACCCAACGTCCTGGCCGCGGTCCCGGCGTCCAGACGCACCGACGGTGAGGTGCTCAGCAGCCGTTCGACCCGGCCGCGCACGTCCTGAGGCCTCCCCAGGCTCTCCCGGATCCGATCGAGTTCCTCGATCGCCCGCGCGTTGAGGGCCGCATCGGCGAGCGGCGACTTTTCCGGCAGCAGGGCCGTCGGCAGCTCCAGGCCGGTCATGGCGGCGTCATAGACCACCTGGCCTCCCAGAATTTGCCGCACCCGCGGCGCGTGCGCCGGTTCGGCGCAGGCGAACAGGAAGCGCGCTTCACGAGGGGCGCGGCCGAGGATGGCGAAGATCACCGACCGCAAGCCCATGAAGTTGATCTCCCTCAGGGTCCGCCAGTGGGGTATGGCGAGAGCGACGGTGAGGCGATGTTCATAGGTGACGCTCGCCCCGCCGCTGCGCCGGAAGACACGGGAGAACGGCGCGCGAATGGAGCCGTAGCGCGTGATCACCGCCATGGCGGCGCCGAGGTTCGGCGACGTCAGGGCCGCCACCCCTATGGCGCCGTGCGAAGCCGGATTCCACAGCTCTGGCGCGTCGAACGCCCAACCTTGCCCGAACAGGGCATCGAGGTTGTCGATCTGACGCAATTGTTGGAACAGGCTGATGTCGGCCGACGGGTCGCCCAGCGCCGCTTCGCTGACCTCGGTTCCGGCCATGATCGCGGCGCGCCGCTCGGGGGTATCGCCGAAACTGCGCAGGATCAGCCGAAAGTAGCCCATGGTCATGGGCATGCGTTCGAGCGCGACCGTGTCGGCTTCGGGTTCCATCGGTGCGTCAAGCTTTAGCGCACGTGGCCCAAACTGCCAAGAATTTGGCGCGCCGCGCTCTCGCGCCGCCAGGCAGCTCTAAGATAGGTTGCGGGCGATCAACGACGTCAGGATCCGTGACGCCGGATCAAGCCGCGCCGGAGTAAAGGCACGCGGATTAAGAAGGGCCGGCCCACCGTCGAGGGGCCGGCCCCTTTTTTTTGTCTCGCGCCGGCCATCACCGAACGGCGCGGGGGCCGCGCCGGCCAAGTCGATCAAGGCGCGTCCGCTGATGGCTGAAGCCAGCGTCGGCGCGAGCGGCTCAGACCGGTGGCGTCGGCATAGCCCAGGCGTTCGGCGATCTCGGCCTGGGTGAGGTCGCCGGCCTCGCTCAGCCGCGCCGCCCGCCGTCTGAGTTCCGCGTCGAGCAGTTCGCGATAACCGGTCCCGCTCGCCGCCAGGCGGCGGACGAGAGTCCGTCGCGACATGCCCAGGGTCCTGGCCGCGCTGGCCGCGTCAAGGCGCGCCGACGCGGCGGTGCTCAGCAGCCGCTCGACGCGGCCGCGCACGTCATGGGGCTTGGCCAGGCTCTCGCGGGTCCGATCGAGTTCCTCGATCGCGCGCGCATGGAGGGCGGCGTCGGCGAAAGGTGATGTCTCGGCCAGCGCCGCGGTCGGCATTTCCACCGCTGTAATGGGGCAGTCGTAGAGGACATTTCCCAGAGCCTCCCGAACGCGCCCGGCGTAGGCCGGCTCGGGACAGGCGAACAGAAAACGCGCCTCTTCGGGGGCGCGGCCGAGGATCGCCGAAATGATGGACCGCAGTCCCATGAACGCGATCTCCCGCAAGGATCGCCACTGGGATACGGCCAGGGGGACGGTGAGACGGTATTCAATGGTGAGCCAGCCGCCGGCGATCCGCCGGATCGCCCGGGAATAGGGTCCGCGAATGCCGCCGTAGCGGGCGATCATCGCCAGGGCGGCGCCCAGATCGGGCGAGGTGAGAGCCGCCACCCCCAGGGCGCCGTGGGAGGCCGGATTCCACAACTCCGGGGCGTCGAAAGCCCACTCCTGGCCAAACAGGGCGTCGAGGTTCTCGACCTGGCGCAATTGCTGCGACAGGCTGATTTCGGCCGCCGGATCGTCCAGCGCCTCTTCGCCGATCCCCGTTCCGGCGAGGATGGCCGCGCGGCGCTGTGGGGTATCGCCGAACGTGCGCAGGATCAGCCTGAAATAGCCCATGGTCATGGGCAGGCGTTCGAGTGTGGCCCTGTGGACGTTCGGTTCCATCGCCGCGCCCAACCTACCCCGATTGGCTCAAATCGACAAGAGTTTGGCTCAGGCCGCCCTCGCCTAGCTTCGCTGTTCCGAGATAGCTTGACCGCGATCACGTCGTTGGCTGCCGCTGCGCCGGATCTGACCGCGCCAGAGTAAGAGGCACGCGGATCATTTTTAGGGGCCGGTCCGCGTTCATGGGCCGGTCCCTTTTTTTATCCCCTGAACGAACCGGACGGTCTCGCGTGACGGGCCTTCCTCTGGGCGAGGCAAAGGCCTTAAGCTTCGCCCATGACTCCTGACCGTCTCGAAACCGTGGTCGCCGACCTGCCCCGCGCCTTTCCCGGGCCGGGCGGGGCGGTGGCCGTGCTCCGGGACGGCGAGATCGTCGTCCGCCACGCCTGGGGCTACGCCAACGCCGAACGGCGCACCCCCTTCACGCCCAGGAGCCTCTTCCGCATCTGTTCGATCAGCAAGCAATTCACCTGCGCCCTGCTCCTCGACGCCTTTCCCGACCCCGGCGAGCTCGACCGCGAGGTGAGGACTCGCCTGCCCAGGCTGGACGGCCCGGTTCCGGGGATCCTGCACCTGGCCCACAACCAGTCCGGCCTGCGCGACTACTGGGCCTTGGCCATGCTGCACGGCTCGCCCGCCGAAGCCCCGTTCGGCGACGCCGAAGCGGCCGAGCTGATCGGACGCACCCGCTCTTTGCAGTTCGCCCCGGGGACCCGCTACTCCTACGCCAACCAGAATTTCAAGCTGCTCGGCTGGATCCTCCAGGATCGCTGCGGCGGGGCGTTGGCCGATCTGCTCCGCGAACGGATTTTCGACAAGGTCGGGATGGAGAGCGCCATCATCGCCGCCGACACGCGCGCCATGCCCGATGGAACCGAAGGCTACGAAGGCGCCCAGGCGGCCGGCTTCCGGGTCGCCGAAAACCGTATCCACTGGGACGGCGACGCCGGCCTGGGGGCCAGCCTCGACGACATGATCGCCTGGGAGAAATACATCGACGCCGGCCGCGACGATGCCGCCGGCCTCTATCGGCGCTTGTCCGCTCCGGTCACCTTCGCCGACGGCGCCCCGGCCGGCTATGGCTTTGGCCTGGGTCGCCACCGCCAGTGCGGCCGCGACGTCACCTCTCATGGCGGCGGTCTGCGCGGCTGGCGCTCGCATCGCCTCTACGTCCCCGCCGAGCGGATTTCGGTGGTCGTCCTCTTCAACCACATGTCCCACGCCCACGAGGCGGCCGGCGCCCTGCTGGCGGCGGCGCTGGACGAACCGGCCGCGCCGGCGAGGCCGGACCTGCCGGCTCCTCCTTGGCTGGGGGCCTATTCAGAGCCGGAAACCGGACTTTCGGTGCGCATCGAGGCGGCGGAGGGTTCCAAGGTCCGCCTGCGCTACGCCAATCACCCGGAATTCCTCGACCTGCAGCCCGATGGCGCCGCGGTATCGGACGGCGCGCGCCTTCGCCCCACGGCGGACGGGCTGTGGCTGGACCGTCCCGGCGACAATCAGACCTCGCGGCTCGCACCCCGCGCGGGCGCCCCCACGAGCGGCCACGCCGGACGCTTCCGCTGCGCCGAACTGGACGCCGAGCTGACGATCGCCGAGGCCGGCGGCGTGCTCTACGGAGCGTTCTCGGGATTCCTCGGCCAGGGGCGCATGGAAATGCTCGAGCCGGCCGGGCCGGACCTCTGGACGCTTCCCTGCCACCGGGCCCTGGACTTCAATCCCCCCGGCGACTGGACCTTGGCCTTCCGCGAGAACGGCGTGGATGTCGGCTGCTGGCTGGCCCGCAAGCTTCCCTACGAGAGCGTCCGCTAGAGCGCGAGTGTTCTCTTCCCCCTTCACAAGGGGGAAGTACGGCCGAAGGCCGGGATGGGGGATCGGAAACGCCGGCGCATCCGTCCGGTCGCCCGCGGCGAAACTTCCCCGATACGGGGCAAGAGAAGGACCCCACAGGGACCCGCCCTGGTCAGGCGACCTGGAGCCGGTTGTCGACCTGGCTCACGCCGGCCACCGAGTGGGCCAGCTCCTCGGCCTCGTGGCGCTGGGCGCTGGTCGTCACCTGGCCGTTCAGAGTCACCGCCCCGGCCGACGAGGCGACCTCGACGCGGCTGGCGTCGATGCCGGCATGGTCGGTCAGACGGTGATTGATCTCGTCGACGATCCGCTCGTCCGGGTCGGCGTGGTAGCTGGCCGGCCCCTCGCCGCTGTGATCGCCCACCGCCAGGTCCTGCTGGCGACGGCTGGCGGCTTTCGGGTCGCCGAACCAGGCGGCGACCTCGTCCTTGGCGCGATCCAGAAGGTCACGCGGCTCGGCGGCGGGCGCGCCCTCCTCGGGCGGTCGGTCGGATTGGCGAAGTTTCTCGTCCATGGCGCGTCATCCCATCCATTCCCCCGTTGATCGAACGTGCGCGGCGGGGAAGGGTTCAGCGCTTTCAGGCGGCGCCCTCGGTGATCGCCTCCAGGGAAATCCGCCCGGTTTCCGGCACCAGGACCCAGGTCAGCACCGCCCCCAGCACCGCCAGGCCGACGATGACCCAGTAGGCGAGGGCGTGATTGGCCCCGAAGAGCAGGGGAAAGGCGAAGCCGCTGAAGGCCGCCCCGATCCGCCCGCCGGTCACCGTGATCGCCTGGGCGACGCTGCGGATGCGCGTGGGCGCGAGCTCGACCCCCAGGACCCCGGCCCCCGACACCAATCCGGGGCCGGTCGCCGCGACGTTGAAGAGACCGAACACCGCGAAGGCGAGGATGGGCATGGCCAGGAGCTGGTGTTGCATCAGGGCGAATACGGCCAGCAGGGCGGCGGCGAGCAGGAACCCCCAGCCCTGCAAGGGTTTGCGCCCGACATGGTCGATGATGAACAGCGAACCGAGCGCCGAGGCCGGGATCACGAAAAGGATTTGCAGGATGAGGGCGAAGGTGACCGGCCCCAGCCCGAGGCTGCGGGCGATCAGCGAAGGGCCGAAGAGGATGAAGGCGTAGACCACCAGGTCATAGATCATCCACAGCAGGGCGGCGCTGACGATCGGCCGCCAGTGACGCGCGAAGACGCTGGCGAAGCTGCGGCGGTCGACTTGCGGTGCGGCGACCTGTTGGCCGCTGATCTGGCCCATCACCTGGGCCGCCTCGCCGGCCTTGCCGGCTACCCGGGCGAGGAAGCGGGCCGTTTCCGGCATTTGCCGGCGCAGGTACATGACCCACATCGCCGGTATGGCGCCGGCCCCCAGCACGATCCGCCACTGCAGGTCGCCGCCGACGTGAAGGGCGTCCAGGGTCAGTTTCATCAGCGCCGCCGCCAGGGCCCCCAGTGGCCACATGGTGCCGAATCCCAGGCCCAGCGCCCGGCCCCGGTCGGCCCGGTTGGAATGCTCGGCCATGATCATCGGCGAAAGCACATAGTCGGCTCCTACCCCGATCCCGAGCACGAAGCGTATGGCGATCAGCCACCCGACGCTGGGTGCGAAGGCCTGGGCCAGGGCGGCGAGGCCGAGGATCAGCACCGCCAGGCCATAGAAGGGCTTCCGCCCCCACTGGCCGAGCACCCCGAAGATCAGCGAGCCGATCGCCGCCCCGACGAGGGCCGAAGCGGCCAGCAGGGCGCTCTGCACGCTGGTCAGCGCCGCGGTCCCGAACGACGCCAGGATCAACGGCAGGACAAGGCCCACGCTGGAGAGATCGTAGCCGTCGCAGAACACCCCGAGCCCGGTGGTCAGCGTCGCCCGCCAGTGAAAGGCCTTGAATCTCTGCTCGTCGATGGCCGAAAATTCGCTCACGCCCGCCTCCGCTCCGCCCTGAGAGCCTCGCCGCCCCCCGCGCCGCGGTCAATGGCCTGCCGGTGAGCTTGATTCGCCAGTTTCGTGACGATCGGGTGAACGCCGGCCCACGCGTGGGAAGGAGCCTTGATTGTCATGTTCGCCACCCACGGCGAAGCTTGGCGGTAATCTTCACTGTAGGGCGAGTCGATGACGCGCGGCCGGCAATCCGGCCCACAAGAGTCGCGCGATATACTATTATCTCTTCTCGCTCATCTCAAGAATATACCGGCGAAGCGTCCAATAATCCTCAATCAAATCCGAAATTACGCACAGATTCCGCCTGCAAGAAGCCCATGAGACTTGCAAGCAAAAGCGTTGACCAACAGTGAATTCCTTGCAACCATCTCCCAATGTTCGCGTAAAGGCCAATAACAACTAGGGAGAGTGAACGTTGTCCAAGGTTTGCGCCATCGCCAGGGCTGTGGCGGTGCTATTGGCGATCGTCGGTGCTTTCGTGACTGTGCCCTACCTCGCCATCGTGCTCCTGCTTCTCGGCTTCATCTCGGCGATCACCAACACGCCGGAGAACAACACGCGGATCTTCCTGATCACCATCGTGCTGCTCCTGGGCGCCAAGACCCTGGCGGTGATCCCGACCGCCGGCGACGGCCTCGCCAGCGTCTTCGGCAATCTGGGCATCGCCCTGTTCGGCGCCTGCGTGATGGCCATCGTCATGGGCGTCTGGACACGCGTCAGGGGCGACTGGGCCGCCACCACCTGAGGCTTTCGGCCCAGGCGCCCTCGCCTGGGCCGGACCCACGGATAGGCCCGACGTGAAGACCTGGCTCATCATCGGCCTGGCGAGCCTCTTCCCGCTCGGATTCGCGGTGATCTGGCTGGCGGTGACCTCGCTTCTCGGCCTGCTTTCAGGCTGGCCCACCCTCGCCAGGCGCTATCCGGATCGCGACGAGCCGGCCTCGGTGAGGCTGGGCGGCCAATATGGTCACCTGGGGCTCGTCGAGCTGCGCGGCGCGCTCAGCCTTGCCGCCTGTCCATCGGGACTGCGGCTGGCCATGTCGCGATGGCTCGGACCCTTCAACAAGCCGTTTTTCGTCCCCTGGGACGAGATCGCCGCGGAGCCGAGGAAGGTCTTCCTCGGCCACATGATGCGGCTCGGATTCGGCCACCCCGAGGTCGGCGCCCTGGTCATCCGCACGGATGTGTGGGAACGCCTGAGAAGGGCCTAGGCCGTCGCCAGGTTCGCGGCGAGCGCCAGGCGGGCGTTGCGGCGCATGAGCAGGACCAGGACGGCGCCGATCCCATAGGCCGCGACCAGGGCCAGGAGGCCGCTCTGGTATCCTCCCGTCGCGTCCTTGACCACGCCCCAAACCCAGGGTCCGGCGAAAGCCCCGACCATGCCGATCGACCCGACCATCGCCACCCCCGCCGCCGCCGAGCGGCCCTGCAGCATGTCGCTGGGGATGAGCCAGAAGACGCACTGGATGGCCACGGTGGCGGCGAAGAACACCAGGTAGGTAGCCACGAACAGGACCGGCGAGACCGTCAGGGCCATGATCGCGCAGCACGCGGCGGCAAGCGCCATGAACGCCGCGGCGTGCAGATGCCGCTCGCGTCGCCGGTCGGAATGGGCCCCGGCCGCCAGCATGGCCAGCGCCCCGAGCCCGCCGCCCGCCGCCACGATCCAGCCGACCCACTTCGCGCTCAGGTGCGTGGCGTTCTGCAACACCGCCGGGGCCGAGAGGGTGAAGGCGTAGGCGGCCGCCATCATGAAGATGTTGCACAGGCCGAGCAGCCAGACCCTGGGATCGGCCAGGGCGGCGAGCACGCCGTGATCGGCCGAGACCGCCGGAGCGCGCCGGTCGGCCGCCAGGGCGGCGGCG
>DASZKO010000159.1:0-2200 GCA_035605655.1 Caulobacteraceae bacterium
CGCGTGGTCTGGGAGGAGATGCTGGCGCGCTTCCCGGTGATCGAGGTGACGGGCGAGCCGACCCGGCTCAACTCCAACTTCGTCAAGGGCTACAGCGCCCTGCCGGTGCGCATTCCCGGGTGACAGCCTCCGGGCCGCCGCCCCGGTCGGCCAAAATCGTCCTGGTGACGCCCGAGGGCGCGCTGATCGGATCCCTGCCGCCGGTTCCGGTGGCCACGCCTTGGTGGCAGGACATCGAACCCGTGATCGAGGCGGTGCGGGCGCATCATGGCGTCGAGATCACGGTCCTGCGTCTCTTGCAGGGTGCCGAACCGGCGCCACCGGGCGGCGAAGTGACTTATCTGGCGGAAACCGGGGCCATGGCGGCGACGGAGCCGTGGGACGGCGTCCTCACCGAGCATCCCCTGCGGCTTGCCTACGCCAGGCCGGGCGGCCCTGCCCGGGACCTGGCCTGGGCCGTCGACGCGCTCGCCCGAGAGGGGCTGGCGATTGACGCCGCGCCCATCCAGGTGCGCACCTGGAACCTGTCGAGCCTCTGGCGTCTTGGCGCCGGCGGACGAACCTTCTGGCTGAAGGTCACGCCGCCCTTCATGGCCTACGAGGGCGCCGTCCTGGAGGCGCTCGCCGGCGCGCCGGTCCCGTCCCTCATCGCCCATGACGGCGCCCGGATCCTCATGCCGGAGATCCCCGGCGAGGATTGCTACGAAGCGCGGGGACCGATCCTGTTCCGGATGATCGATCTCTTCGTCGGGCTGCAGAGCCGCTGGGTCGGTAGGACGGACGCCCTGCTCGCTCTGGGGGTGAACGATTGGCGCACGAGGTCTCTGGTGGCGGCGATCGAGGCGACGTTCGAACGCAATGCCGACGATCTCGGCGCGCCGGACCGCGATACTCTCTCCCGATTCCTGGGCGCCCTCGGCGAGCGCTTCGAGGCGGTGGCGGCGTGCGGCCTTCCCGACACCCTGGTCCACGGCGATTTTAGTCCCGGAAACCTGCGCTCGGACGGTGAGGCGCTCACCCTGATCGACTGGGGCGACAGCGGCGTCGGCCACCCACTGCTCGACCAGAGCGCGTTCCTGGGCCGCGTCCCGGCCGAAGACGTCCCGGAGCTCAAGGGCCACTGGCATGAAGCCTGGAGGCGGGTGGCGCCTGGTTCGGACCCGGCCCGCGCCTCAGACTTGCTGGCGCCGGTCGGGTTGCTGCGCCAGGCGGTGGTCTTTCAGGGGTTCCTGGACGGCATCGAGCCGTCGGAACGTCCCTATCATGGCGCCGATCCGGCGGACCGGCTCAGCCGCGCGGCCGACCTGATCCGATACGAGGCTCGCGGCCGATCTTTCGCCTGACCGTGCCGGCCAATGGCCGGATCAAGGTCGGCTATGCGCTCGGCGGTCCCTAGAATCAGCGCCGTTCCGAACTCCTCGACCATTTCCCGCCTCCTGACATACGCGGCCTGATCGCGTGATAATCTTGGTCAGTGAGTCGGGGGCTGGCCGTGTTCGCCATTTCAGCGTGGTTTCGTAAATGCCCGGAGATTGTCCGCGCCATCCTTTTGGGCGCGCTCATCGCCTCGGTGGCGGCCTCGGCCGTCCAGGCAAGGCATAGGCATCGCGAACCCCTTCGCCATCATCGTCTGCTACGCGGGGTCGACGTCTCCCACTACCAGGGGACCATAGATTGGCCCGCCGTCTCCCGCGACGATGTGGCGTTCGCCTACGTCAAGGCGACGGAAGGGGTCGCTGGGCGCGACGCGCGCTTTACGCGCAATTGGCAGGGCGCCCGGCGCGCGGGCATTCGCGTCGGCGCCTATCACTTTTTCATCTTCTGCCGATCGCCGCGGGCCCAGGCGCGCAATTTCCTGGCCGTGGCGCCGCGCACGGCGAGCGCGCTCCCTCCCGCCGTCGATCTCGAGACGGCCCATGGGTGCCGCTCTCGGCTTTCCGGCGCCGAAATGCGCCGGGAGCTGAACGCCTACCTGGCGATCGTCGAGGCTCGCCAACGCAGACCCGCCGTCCTCTATGTGAACGCGCAATTCTACGCCGCTTATGGGCGCGATCTGCCAAAGCGCGCCATGTGGCGGCGCTCGATTTCGTTCACGCCCAGCCGGTCGTGGACGTTCTGGCAATACCGTTGTCGCGGACATGTCACCGGCATCCGGACCCGTGTCGATCTGAACCTGGCCCGGGCGAGCGGCTTCAAGCGC
>DASZKO010000181.1:0-2184 GCA_035605655.1 Caulobacteraceae bacterium
CTCGAAGGAGAAGATGACGCCGGTGCGGCCCTCACGCTTGGCGCGGTCGATGTCGCCGCCGCCGCGGACCTGGAGGAAGACGTCCGGATGGACGTCGATGGTGCGCTGGACGAGGGCGATCTCGCCGACGGTGTCCTCGAATCTCTCGTTGAAGCCGCCGAGCGTCGTCTTCATCACCGTGACGCCGGCGCCGCGCGTCATGTCGAGCGCCGCTTTGGGGAGCGGCAGGGTATCCTGCAGCGGCGGGGCGAGGTTGGCGTCCACCACGATGGCGCGGGCGTAGAGCGCCCGGGCCCGGGCCGAGACAGCGGGCACGGCGTCCGCGGCGGCCTGGGGCGCGATCGCCAAAGCGGCCAGGGCGAACGTCGCCTGTCTGCGATTCATGATCTCACCCTCCCGACGCCGTTTCTTTTTGTCTCCTTCGTCGAGGCGCGTCGACCCTTCATCCGTCGCCTTCGCCGACACCTTCTCCCGCAAGGGGAGAAGGGCCTTAGCGTTTTCTCAATCAGAGCCTGCGCATCTGCGCGGTTCATGATGGAGGCCCCGATGGCGCCGGACCGCATTATCGTCGGGGATTGCCTGGCCGAGATGGCCAAGCTGGCCGACAGGTCGGTGGATCTGGTGTTCGCCGATCCGCCGTACAACCTGCAGTTGGGCGGCGAGCTGCTACGACCCGACAACTCCAAGGTCGACGCGGTCGACGAGGCCTGGGACCGGTTCGAGTCCTTCGCCCAGTACGACGCCTTCACCAAGGCCTGGCTGAGCGAATGCCGGCGCGTGCTCAAGGACGACGGGGCGCTGTGGGTCATCGGCAGCTACCACAACATCTTCCGGGTCGGCGCCATCCTCCAGGACCTCGGGTACTGGATCCTCAACGACGTGGTGTGGCGCAAATCCAACCCCATGCCGAACTTCAAGGGGACGCGGTTCACCAACGCCCACGAGACGCTGATCTGGGCCGCCAAGGCGCGCGGGGCGCGGCGCTACACCTTCAACTACGACGCGATGAAGATGGCCAACGACGAGCTGCAGATGCGCTCGGACTGGTCCCTGCCGCTGGCCACCGGCGAGGAGCGGCTGCGCGACGAGGCCGGGGTGAAGGTCCACCCGACTCAGAAACCCGAGGCCCTGCTTCATCGGGTGATCCTCGCCTCCACCCGGCCGGGGGATGTGATCCTCGATCCGTTCTTCGGGGTGGGGACGACCGGGGCGGCGGCGAGGCGCCTGGGCCGCCGGTTCATCGGCATCGAGCGCGAAGGCTCTTACGCGGCGGCGGCCAAGAAGCGCATCGCCGCGGTGATTCCCGCCGCGGCCGACAGCCTCGAGGTCACCGGCTCCAAGCGCCACGAACCGCGCGTGCCGTTCGGCCAGGTGGTCGAGGCCGGCCTCGTCAATCCGGGCGATCTCATCTGGTGCCCCAAGGGCGAGCGGGCCGCCAAGGTGCGGGCCGACGGCAGCCTGGTGGTGGGCGAACTCACCGGTTCGATCCACAAGATGGGGGCGATGATGCAGGCCCAGCCGGCCTGCAACGGCTGGACCTACTGGCACATCCGCACCGACCAGGGCCTGGCCCCCATCGACGTCCTGCGCGAGAAGATCCGGGCCGCGATGGGCTAGCCGTCGGCCAAGTCCTTGCAAAGTATGACGTTGACATGGCCGTCCGGCCAGCCGGGTAACTCGGCCATGCGCCTGAAACCGGTGCCTTCTCGTAGAAACCGGGCGCCTGGAAGCTGTAGCTGGCCAGCCAGATGCGCTTGACCCCGCGGCGGCCCGCCTCGGCGATCATCGCCTCGAGCAGGGCGCGGCCGTGACCGAGCCCGCGTAGGCCCGGATCGACCCACATCTGCCGAATCTCGGCGATGCCGGCCCAAGTGTACCCGGCCGTCGCCCCAATGACGCGGCCTGTCTCGTCTTTGGCCAGAAAACCCAGACCCTGGCCGTCGTCGCGGCCGGTGGCCTCACGATTGAAGATGTAAAGGTGGCCTTCGACGGCATCGATTTCGTCGGGGCTCAGGTCGTGGCGGGGTTCGAGGCGAATGGCGAGGCTCCCAGGCGCAGGGCCTTGGCGAAGAGGGAGGGAGTGTGGGCGGCGGCCTGGGCCACAGGCGTCCAGATGAAGGCCGGATCAGGTTCGGACGCTACGGCCCGCCGGACTTCGAGGGTCAGGGAGAAATGGGTGAAGAC
>DASZKO010000182.1:0-2026 GCA_035605655.1 Caulobacteraceae bacterium
GCGATCGGCTCGGGCGGGGCCTTCGCCCTGGCCGCGGCGCGGGCCCTGATGGACTTCGACCTTTCCGCCGAAGAGATCGCCCGCCGGGCCATGGGCATCGCGGCCGACATCTGCGTCTACACCAACCGCGATCTCGTGGTCGAAGCGATCTGATGGCGGCGAGCGAGTTTTCCCCCCGCGAAATCGTCTCCGAGCTCGACCGCTTCGTGGTCGGCCACGCCGAGGCCAAGCGGGCGGTGGCGGTGGCCCTGCGCAACCGCTGGCGGCGGCAGAGATTGCCGGCCGATCTCGCCGACGAGGTAACGCCCAAAAATATCCTGATGATCGGCCCCACCGGGGTGGGCAAGACGGAGATCGCGCGTCGCCTGGCGCGCCTGGCGCAGGCCCCGTTCCTGAAAGTCGAGGCGACCAAGTTCACCGAAGTCGGCTACGTCGGCCGCGACGTCGACCAGATCGTCCGCGACCTGGTGGAAAGCGCCCTGGCCATGGTCCGCGAGCAGCGGCGCGGCGCCGTGCGGGCCAAGGCCGAGGCGGGCGCCGAAGAGCGCCTGCTGGACGCCCTGGTGGGCGCGGCGGCCGGAGCGGCCACCCGCGAGGCCTTTCGCCGCAAGCTCAGGGCCGGCGAGCTGGACGACAAGGAGGTCGAGCTCAATCTTCCCGATAGCGCCTCCCCGCTCGGCGCTTTCGAGATCCCCGGCCAGCCGGGGGCCTCCATGAGCATGGTCAATCTCTCCGAGCTGATGGGCAAGGCCTTCGGCGGCCGGCGCAAGGCGATGAAGTCGACGGTGGCCGGGGCCTGGGCGCCGCTGATCGCCGAGGAAAGCGACAAGCTCCTGGACGACGAAACGGTGACCGCCGAGGCCCTCGATCTGGCCCAGAACGCAGGCATCGTCTTCATCGACGAGATCGACAAGGTGGCGAGCCGGGCCGAGCGGGCCGGGGCCGACATCTCCCGCGAGGGGGTGCAACGCGACCTGCTGCCGCTGATCGAGGGGACGACGGTCTCCACCAAGCACGGGCCGGTGAAGACCGACCACATCCTGTTCATCGCCTCGGGGGCGTTCCACGTGGCCAAGCCCAACGACCTCTTGCCCGAGCTGCAGGGCCGCCTGCCGATCCGGGTCGAGCTCAAGGCCCTGACCCGCGACGACCTGCGCCGCATCCTCGTCGAGCCGGAGGCGAACCTCATCCGGCAGCACCAGGCGTTGCTGCAGACCGAGGGCGTCGGCCTGACCTTCACGGAAGGGGCCATCGATGCCCTCGCCGACGCCGCCGAGGCGGTCAACGGGGCGGTGGAGAACATCGGCGCGCGGCGCCTGCAGACGGTGCTGGAGAAGGTCGTCGAAGACATCAGCTTCACCGCGTCGGACCGCTCCGGCGAGAGCGTCACCATCGACGCCGACGACGTCCGCCGTCTGGTCGGCGACCTGGCCAAGAACGCCGACCTGTCCAGGTTCATTCTCTAAGGGGACGCCAAGCCATGACCAGCCGCATCGATGAGGTCGCCGACGGGATCTTCCGCATCTCGACCTTCGTCGGCGAGATCGCCCCGCCGGCCGGGTTCACCTTCAATCAGTACCTGGTGCGCGCGGACGAGCCGCTGCTCTTCCACTGCGGCCCGCGGGGAATGTTTCCGGCGGTAAGCGCGGCGGCAGCCAGCGTGCTGCCGATCACGTCCTTGCGGTGGATCTCCTTCGGCCACATCGAGTCCGACGAGTGCGGAGCAATGAATGAATGGCTGGCCGCCGCGCCGCGCGCCCAGGTGGTCCATGGCCAGACCGCCTGCATGGTGTCGCTGAACGACCTGGCCGATCGGCCGCCACGGGCCCTCGATAATGGCGAAAGCCTCGATCTCGGCGGCAAGCGGGTCAGGTGGATCGACACCCCGCATGTGCCGCACGCCTGGGAAAGCGGCGTGATGTTCGAGGAGACCACCGCCACCCTCTTCTGCGGCGATCTCTTCACCCAGGTCGGCGACGGGCCGGCGATCACGGCCGAGGACATCGTCCCGCTCGCCACGCGCACC
>DASZKO010000227.1:0-12228 GCA_035605655.1 Caulobacteraceae bacterium
TCCCGCCGAGCGGGAGCCGTCACCACCGTCGAACTCATACGCAAGCCACTCCACGCCGGCCCGCGTCGACGCAGGCTCGCCCATTCGCCCAACCCTTCTGAAGAAGGTGTCAGATGCTGGTTTGTTGAGTGATTATCAAGCGTTGCTTCTCGCGGGTGCGTCAAGGAGTCGCACCAGGAGATCGTCCCAGCCGTAGGGATCCTGACGGAAATACATCTTTCCGCCCTGAGCGTAGGCCGTCCAGTAGAGGATCGCCACAGGCGTGCGCTGGGTGAGCTTCACACTCGAGGTGTCTTCGCCGGCTATGGTCTCGTCGACCCGTTCGGGTGGCCAGCCGGAAGGGGCGAGGAGCGCTTTGGCGAGATCCGTCGCCCGCTGCAGGCGCACGCAGCCGTGGCTCACCTGCCGCTGGTCCAGGGTGAACGCCGCCTTGGCCGGAGTGTCGTGCAGATAGATGCCATAGGGGTTGTCGAACTCGAATTTCACTCGGCCCAGCGCGCTCTTGGGCCCGGCTTTCTGCACAAGGGGCGCGGCGTCGGTCGTTCCCCTCACGAAATCATTGCGGGCGAAATAGCCGGGGTGGGCCGCTTCCTTGGGAAAGAGCTCCTTCTCGGCGATGTCGGCCGGCACCTTCCACGGCGGATTGAACTCGATCTGGGTGATCGTGGAGATCACCATGGGTGTCTCGTCGCCCGGTTTGCCGGCGGCGGCCAGCATGTGGAGCACGGGGGCGCCGTTGACGTAGTAGTCCATCGAGCCGGTGGCGGCGTCGACCTCGACGCGGGTCGCCGGCAGGGGCCTGGGCAGCCAGCGCCAGCGCTCCAGGTTGGCGCGGATCTGGCCGACGCGCGCGGCCAGGGGGACGTTGAGGGCCGCGATCGTGCCGCTGTCGGCCACGGCGGTGGGCTTGATCCCATAGCGGACCTGGGCGTCGGCCACGGCCTTGGCGAGGACCCCGTCGTAGATGTCGGCCGGCGAGGGCGCGGCGGCTCCCTTCGCAGGGGCGCCTGGCGCGGCGGCGGCCCCGAGAGCCGGATTCTCGCTGGCCAGGCGGGCGCGCAGGGCCGCCACGCGCGGGCTGCGGCTGCCCCGGCGCAGAGCCGGTCCGTCGGGGATCGGGGCCCAGCCGCCGTGGGCGGCGGCGCCCCGATAAGCAGCCAGCGCCTGCACCAGGGACTGATAGCGCGGGGCCTGGGGCGGCAAGGCGGCGAGCCAGGCGGTGAAGCGATGCTGGGCGATGGCCTGGTCGAGCTCGGCGCCGGCGTCGTAGGGGCCCGGCCGAATGCCCCATTCCTTTGGGAATTGATCGCGCGACAGGCCAAGGCCGTGCTCGGCGCGGGCATAGACGATGAGCCCCTTGCGTAGCGCCCCGCCCCCTTGCTCCTTCCTGGCCTCGTCTCCCGAGCGCGCCAGGGCGGTGATCTGGGCGACATCGCCGAACGCATTGGGCGCGAAACCCTGGGCGGGAGCATCACCGAGGGCAGCGAGCGCCGCCTTGAGATCGCCCCGCGAAAAGGCCGGCTGGGAAACCGGGGCGGTCGCGCCACCGCCGCTCAACTTCCCGCAGCCGGTCAAGGCGGCGCAGGCCAGAGCGCAGATGATCAGCCCACGGACAAAATGTCCGCAGCGCCGCTGCGGTCGATCCGGACCCTCCATGCCTGCCAGCCTTCCTCATTTCAGCGTCGTCCCGTTTCGACAACGCGTCAGGGGAGGGGTGGTTACGACCGCGCAGCTTCGAAAGCCAGAACGCGGGCGGTGGGCCGGGGCGGCCGGGCGCGGTCATAGTCGCCGGCGATCGCGACCTCGTCGAAGCCGGCCGCGCGCAGGGCGAAGGCGAATTCCTCTACCCCCCAGAATCGCTGGGCCATCGGTTCGAGCTGGCTCTCGACGAGGACCTTGTCGCGCCGGCGCTCGTAGTGGGTTCGACCGCCTCGCTGGCCATAGATGCGGAAGATCGCCGACAATGGAGGGCGCCACTGCGACCTCCTGACCCTGAGCCAGCCCGATCGCCTTCTGTGGCAAGGATTGCCGGGAACGCTCCCAGGCCCGCCATCCATCAATCCGCTGGATTGTGCTTTTCCACGAAGGCGACCGACGCCTTCAACATGGCGGTGCGAGTGGCGCCGCGCGACAGCCAGTGATCCTCGCCCGGCATAACCTGCACCTCGACGGGCTTGCCGGCGCTCTTCAGGGCGTTGGCCATTTCGACGCTCTGGCGCGGCAGCACCACGACATCGTCGTGGCCGTACATCAGCAGGATAGGCGCATCGGCCGATGCGGCCAGCTTGGCCGGCGAAACGGCCCCGAGATCCTGCGACTTCGGCCCATCGCCGCCCATGAACCGTCTCCAGTAGCGCGTGGCGTCCGAAGACCGAGAGCCGCTGCCGCGATACGCGGCTATTTGCATGTCCGGCAGGTCGGTGACGCCGCCCCAGGACACCGCACAGCGGTACAAACCGTGCTGCACCGTGACCCCCGCCAGTGCGGCATAACCGCCGTAGCTGCCGCCGACGATGCAGGCCCGTTTGGGATCGATCACGCCCCGGCGCCCCATCTCGGCCACGCCATCGGAAACATCGGTCTGCATCTTACGACCCCATTGGCCGAAGCCAGCGGCGACAAAGGCTTCGCCATAGCCCGCCGATCCGCGGTAGTTCGGCTGGAATACCGCATAGCCCCGGGCCGCGAAGGCCTGGGCCCACCAGTCGAAGTGGGGATAGTCGCGAACCTGAGGTCCGCCGTGCGGCAGCACCACAAGCGGCAGGTTCTTGGGCTGCTTGCCAGGCGGCAGCGTAAGCACGCCGTGTAGTTCGAGCCCGTCGGCGGCCTTCCAATCGATCATGCTGACGGCGCCGACTTGGTCGGCGGGGATGTCGGGGTAGGCTTGGCCGACCGCCTTGACGGCCTTGGTCCGCGTGTCGACCAGCCACCAGGTCCCCGCGTCGTTATCATTCTCTGTCCTGAGGATGACGCGGGAAAGGTCGTCGTCGTAGGAGACGAGAACTGGGTTCTTGTCGGGCCCGACCGCCGCGGTCGCCGTATCCAGCCGCGCCTGAAGGGCCGGATCGAAGAATTTGACTTGCGGCCTGTCCGACTCGCGCACCTCGCCAATCCATCGACCGGTGCGACGGTCGATCTCGAATTGGTTGATCGACGCGCCGTCTTTCACCTCACGCGATACGACGCCGTTGGCCGAGACCTCGCGGATCAGGTCGTCCCCAGCCGTCGGCTCGGCGATCAGCAAGCCCACGCCGTCCTTGTCGAAACCTTCGACGCGCGCCGGCCCGTAGTCGCTCTTGCCTCGATCGACGACGTTACCGTCCACTTCGACACGCCATTCGCCGCTATGCTCGTCGGTCAATGCGCGAGCGCTTATCGCCCCGGTGCGGGGATCGACCAGCCATTGCTCGTCGCGGAATGCGCCCTCGCCGACGAAAAGCTGGGCGTCGGTATCGAGGTCGACCCGGTAGAGATCGGCGGTCGCGCCGACTTTGTAGCGAAGGTTGTTGCGCCGGATCGCGGCATAGTAGCCGTAGGTGTGGCCATCCTGGCTGCTGTAGCCAAAAGCGCCGAACACCAGCGGGATCAGGTCCGGCTGGTTGTTGAGGACGACGATCAGGCTGTGCCGCGGCACATTCAGCGCGATCACCTGCATGAATTCGCCGGCGGTGCTGATGCCGCGGACGTAGGTCATGGTCACCGTGGCCGTCACCACCACGTGGTCCTCGTCCGCCCACTCGAGCGCCCGCAGCTTGATGTCGGCGCAATCCACCTCGTGCAGGATTTGGCCGCTGACTGCGTCCGCCACGTGCAGCTTCCGATCGGCGCCGACGTCGCTGATCCAGGCAATCCGGTCGCCGTTTGGCGAAATTCGCATCATTTCCACCGCCGGCAGGGCGCCGTAGGCCTCGACGGGCGGCGGCGCAGCGCTCGCCCCGGCGGCCAGCGCCACACCGGCGCAGAGCGCGCCAAGGAAAGTCCTGATCTTCAAGGCGCCCACCCCTGCTTGAATCGTCTCTTTCTGGATCATAGCGGCCGCACGGCGGCGGCCAAGGCCTCTCAGATCTGCCGCGCGCGGCCCTCCCAGTAGGGGGCGCGAACCTTGCCGCGCTGGATTTTGCCGGCCGGGCTGCGCGGCAGCTCAGGGGCGAAGGCCAGGGAGCGCGGGGCCTTGAAAGTCGCCAGGCGGGCCCTGGCGAAGGCGAGGATATCGGCGGCGAGGGCGTCGCTTGGTTCGCGGCCCGGATGGAGGGTGACGACGACCTTGACCTCCTCGCCCCACTCCTCGTTGGGCACGCCGATGGCGCAGCTGTCCTCGACGGCGGGGTGCTTGATGATCTCGTTGTCGATCTCCTGGGGGTAGATGTTGACCCCGCCGGAGATGATGCACTCGGCCGTGCGGCCGGTGAGAAAGAGGTAGTCGTCGTCGTCGAGATAGCCGACGTCGCCGAGGGTGAAATAGTCCCCGCGATGGGCCCCGGCGGTCTTGGCCGGGTCCTTGAAGTATTCGAACGGGGCGATCGGCGAGACCTGGAAATAGATCATCCCGGGCGTGTTGCGCTGCGTGATCTCGACGCCCTCGTCGTCATAGAGCTTCACCGCGCCGGGGGCCGGCAGGCGGCCCACCGTGCCGGGCTTGGCCAGCCACTCCACCGAATCGATCAGGAATCCGGCTCCGCCCTCCGAGCCGGCGTAGTATTCGTGCAGGATCGGCCCCCACCAGTCGATCATCGCCTTCTTGACCTCCGGCGGGCACGGTGCGGCGCCGTGAATCACGTAGCGCAGGCTGGAGAGGTCGTAGCGGGCCTTGACCTCCTCGGGCAGGGCCAGAAGGCGCTGGAACATGATCGGAACCAGGTGGCAGCGGGTCACCCGGTGGCGCTCTATCGCGGCCAGCACCCCTTCGCTGTCCCACTTGTCGAGGAAGACGAGGGGATTGCCCTGGGCCAGGGCGGAGCGGACGTCGAAGGCGAGCGGCGCGGCGTGATAGGCCGGACCGGCGCACATCTGAACGTCCTCCGGGGCGCCCGGACCCGGGGCGAGCACGGTGGTGTTCGTGCGCCTGAAGACACCCTTGGGCCGGCCGGTGGTGCCGGACGTGTAGAGCATGGCCCCACCCATGAGCGGGTCGGGAATGTCGGAGCTGTCCTGGCCGGCCAGCGCCTCGGCGTAGGGGATGAAGTCCGGGGCATCGGCGCCGATCGATATCTTGACTTGGGCGGCGGGGGTTTCGGCGGCCAGGGCGGCGGGAAAACGAGTCTCGGCGAAGAGCGCCTTGGCCTCGCAATCATTGATGATGTAGGCGACCTCGTCGGTGGTCAGATGCCAGTTGACCGGGGTGATCCGAAAACCGCCGCGCAGAGCCGCGCTGAGCACCTCGACGAATTCGGCCCGGTTCGAGCACAGGAGGGCGATAGCGTCGCCGGCCTCGACACCATGGGCGCGTAGAAACCGGACGATGCGGTTGGCGGCCTCGTTGATCTGGCGGAACGTCCGCACGCCCAAGGGATCGTAGACGGCGATCCTGTCGCCCTCGACGTCGGCCCACACGCTGGCGGTCATGCCGGTGAGGGCGGCGTCCATCAGCCGCGCGTTGAGGTCCTCCATGGGGCCTATTGTTCGAGCCGCGCGGCGAGCGTCAATCGCTATCGCGTTCAGACCTCGATGGGCCGGTCGGCGGGACCGGCGGCATGGGGACCCGTGGCCGGATAGTGCTGGGCCAAGGCCGCGCCGCAGATGCCCACGGCCTCGATGATCCCGGCGGTGGGATCGTGGCCGGCCTTCATGGCGGCGGCGACGGCGGCGGCGGCGGCTTCCCACGGCGCCTCGCCGCATTTCTGGTGGATGCCGGCGTCGGCGAGGATCTGCACCTGGCGGTCGTCGAGGGCGACGAAGATGAGAACCCAGGTTTCCTCCGCCGCGGCGCTGGCTCCCATCGAGACGAATTGGTGGTGGGCGGCCGCCATCACCCGATGGCGCTTGAGGACCCTCGGGGTCAGCGATCGGCGCACGGCGGGAACGTGGACGACGCCCAGAACCACCAGGAAAAGAGCGATCTGGATCACCGCGTAGAGAGAGAGCCCGACGCTGAGCTCGCTTTCGAGGGCGCCCATCTGGCCGACCACCCACAGGTCGTTCACCAAGCCGGCCAAAGGCTGCAGGCTAAGGGCGAGGACGATGGGCGGCGCCGCCAGGGCGATGGCGGCGGCCCAGGCCAGGGGAATCTCGCGGTATTTCGACACCTCGCCGGCCAGGGCGACGCGGATCTCGCCGGAGGTGGCGTCCTCGGCCTTGGCGACGGCCGCGGCGATGCGGTCCTTGTCGATGGCGTTCAGCATCTCACCAGCTCCCCGAGGCGCCGCCGCCCCCGCCCGATCCGCCGCCGCCTGAAAAACCACCTCCGCCGGAGAAACCGCCTCCCCCGCCGCTCCAACCGCCGCCGCGACCGCCGAGCAGCATCATGGGCAGGAGCCAGCCCAGGCCACCGCCGAAACCGCCGCGGAAAATCGAGCTGATAATGAAGAACATGAAAATCAGCGGAATGACGGCGCCGATCGGATTGACGTGCCGGGCCGGTTCGCGCTGCGCCTGCTCGGCCTGGGCGACCTTGGTTTCGGCGCTGGAGGGATCGGCGGCGAGTTGGGCGATGATGGCGTCGGTTCCGGCGACGATGCCGCCGGAATAGTCCCCGGTCCGGAACTTCGGAATCGCCGCCTGCTGGAGGATGACGCTGGAAAGGGCGTCGGTGAGAATCGGCTCGAGTCCGTAGCCGACTTCGATGCGCGCCTTGTGTTCGGATGGCACGATGATGAAGATCGCGCCGTTGTTGATCCCCTTCTGGCCAATGCCCCAGGCGCGCAGAAGCTGGTAGCCGTAGTCGGCGATGTCGTAGCCGTTAAGGCTCGGCAGGGTGACCACGACCAGCTGGCGGCTGGTCTTCTGTTCGAGATCGGCAAGCTTGGCGGTGAGAGCGGTCTGGACATCCGGGCTGAGCACATGGGCGTTGTCGACCACCCGGCCGCTGAGCGCCGGGAATTGCGGCGCGGCGAGCGCCGGAGCGCAGAAGAAAGCGACGAAAAGGGCAAGGACCGGGGCCGCCAGCCCGGCCGCCGCACGGATCACGGGGAGGCCGGCTGAGCCGGCGTCGCCGGACCAGACGGCGGCGGCGAACCGGGCGCGGCGCCTGGGACGGCAGCAGGCGTCGAGGTGTCGAAGCTCACCGTCGGAGCGGACTGAGCGGCCGCGTTGGCCGAGAACATCGTCATGGGCTTGGCCCCGCTGTAAAAGGTGTGGGCCCAGATCGAGGTCGGCAGGACGCGCAGGGTGGTGTTGTAGTCCTGCACCGCGGCGTTGTAGTCGCGCCGGGCGATGGCGATGCGGTTCTCGGTGCCTTCGAGTTGGGACTGGAGGGCGAGGAAATTGGTGTTGGACTTGAGGTCCGGATACCTCTCTTGGATCATCATCAGGCGACCGAGCACGCCCGAGAGCTGGTTCTGGGCCTGCTCGTATTGCTGGAAGGCGGCCGGATTGGTGAGGGTCGAGGCGTCGACCTTGACCTGGGTGGCGCTGGCCCGGGCCTGAGTCACATCGACCAGCACCCTCTGCTCCTGGGCGGCATAGCCCTTCACCGTGGCCACCAGGTTGGGGATGAGGTCGGAGCGGCGCTGATAGTCGTTCTGGACATCGGCCCAGGCGGTCTGGGCGGCGACCTGCTTGGTGGGAATGGCGTTGATGCCGCAGCCCGCCAGGGTGATCGGGGCGAGAACAACGACGCCGAGGCGCATCGCGCGCCTGGAGATGGTGGGCAACAGGTGGCTCCCTCTTCAAGCCGCGGCGAGGTTCCGCGCGGCGCTGCAGATCGAAACCTAAGCTTGCCGGGGTCCCGGCGCCAGGGGGCCGGCGTCTTGCGCGGCCTCACCGGGGTGGCTAAGGTCCAGTTCTCTAAATGTTCCGTACGGGAGAACGTCATGAGCGACGAACTGGTCTTCTACACAAACCCGATGTCGCGCGGCCGGATCGTGCGGTGGATGCTGGAGGAAGTGGGGGCGCCTTACCAGGCCGAAATCCTCGGCTACGCCGAGAGCATGAAGGCCCCGGCCTACCTGGCGATCAACCCTATGGGCAAGGTGCCGGCGATCCGTCATGGCGAGACCGTGGTGACCGAGGCCGCCGCCATCTGCGCCTACCTGGCCGATGCGTTCCCCGCCGCCGGACTGGCGCCGCCGCATGGCGACAGGGCGCGCGGTCCCTACTATCGGTGGTTGTTCTTCGGCGCCGGGCCGGTGGAGATGGTGGCTATGTGTAAGAACATGAGTTTCGACACCTCCGGCAAGGAAGTGCAGGTGGGTTTCGGCAGCATGGACCTGACGCTCGACGCGTTGGAGATGGCGGTGACGGCAAACCCCTACCTGGCCGGCGACAAGTTCAGCGCCGCCGACGTTTACACCGGCTCTCACATCGGCTGGGGCATGCAGTTCGGTTTCCTGGAAAGGCGACCGGCCTTCGAGCGCTATTGGGAGCGGATCGGCGCCCGTCCGGCCGCCGCGCGGGCCCGCAAGATCGACGACGCCCTGATGCCTGCCCAACCGGCCCCGGCGAGCTGAAGATCGCCCGTGGCGGCGATCGTTTCCATCAAGGGCCTGACCAAGACCTACGCCTCTGGCCTGAAGGCGCTGAACGGGGTCGATCTGGATATCCAGGAGGGCGAGATCTTCGCTCTCCTGGGCCCCAACGGCGCCGGCAAGACCACGCTCATCAACATCGTCTGCGGGATTGTGCGGCCCGGCGCCGGCACGGTCACGGTCTCCGGCGCCGACATTATCGCGGACTGGCGGGCCACCCGCGCGGTCATCGGCCTGGTGCCGCAGGAGCTGAGCACCGACGCTTTCGAGACGGTGTGGGCGACGGTCAACTTCAGCCGCGGCCTCTTCGGCAAGCCGCGCGACGTGGCCTATCTGGAACGGGTGCTGCGCGATCTCTCGCTCTGGGATCGCAAGGACTCGACCATCATGTCGCTGTCCGGCGGCATGAAACGGCGGGTGATGATCGCCAAGGCCCTCTCTCATGAGCCTACCGTGCTTTTCCTCGACGAGCCGACGGCCGGCGTGGATGTCGAGCTGCGCCGTGACATGTGGGCCATGGTCCGCGGCCTTCGCGCCCGCGGCGTGACCATTATCCTCACCACCCATTACATCGAGGAAGCCGAGGAGATGGCCGACCGGGTGGGGGTGATCAACGACGGCGAGCTGATCCTGGTGGAGGACAAGGCGGCGCTGATGGCCAAGCTCGGCCGCAAGTACCTCACCCTTCATCTGCAGGCGCCGCTGGCCGAGATCCCGGACAGCCTGGCCGGCTATCCTCTCGAGCTGACCCAGGAAGGAACCAGGCTGACCTACACCTTCGACGCCAAGGCCGAGACCACCGGCATCGCCGGGCTGATGCGCCGCCTGAACGAAGCCGGGGTCGACTTCGAGGACCTGCAGACCCACCAGAGTTCGCTGGAGGACATCTTCGTCGGCCTCGTCGGCCGCCGGGAGGAGAGGACGGGAGCATGAATCTCTACGCCGTGCGCGCCATCTATGGGTTCGAAATGAGCCGCTGGTTCCGCACCGTGACCCAGTCCCTGCTTTCGCCGGTGATCTCCACCTCGCTCTACTTCGTGGTCTTCGGCTCGGCGATCGGCTCGCGAATGAAGGCGGTGGACGGAGTCAGCTACGCCGCCTTCATCGTCCCGGGCCTGACCATGCTGTCCCTGCTCACCGAGAGCATCGGCAACGCCAGCTTCGGCATCCACATGCCCAAGTGGGCCGGGACCATCTACGAGCTGCTCTCGGCGCCGGTATCCTGGCTGGAGACGGTGATCGCATATGTCGGCGCTGCGGCGACCAAGTCGATCCTGCTGGGCCTGGTGATCCTGGCCACCGCCCGGCTGTTTGTGCCCTTCCATATCGACCACCCGCTGATGATGGCCGCCTTCCTGGTCCTGACCGCCGTGACCTTCAGCCTCTTCGGTTTCATCATCGGCGTCTGGGCCGAGGGCTGGGAGCGGCTCCAGATCGTCCCGACCCTCATCATCACCCCCCTGACCTTCCTGGGCGGCAGCTTCTATTCGATCAACATGCTGCCGCCCCTGTGGCGCAAGGTGACCCTGTTCAATCCGGTGGTCTATCTGGTCAGCGGTTTTAGGTGGAGCTTCTATGGCCTGTCGGACGTGGGGGTGGGCCTCAGTCTCGGCATGACCGCCGGCTTCATGGCCCTTTGCCTGGTGGTGGTGTGGTGGGTGTTCAAGACCGGCTACAAGCTCAAGACCTGAGGGAGGACGCCATGTTCAGCCGACGCACAGCGATCGCCGGGGCCCTCGTCGCCTGGCCGGCCCTGGCGCAGAGCGCCCTGCCGCGGGTGAAACTGACGACGCCGCTCGGCGGCCTGGAAATCGAACTGGCCATCGACAAGGCCCCGATCACGGCCGGCAACTTCCTCGCCTACGTGGACCAGAAGCGCCTCGACGGCGCGAGCTTCTACCGGGCGATGAAGCTTGCCCCCAACCCGCCGCTCGGCCTCATTCAGGGCGGGCTGCAGGGCAATCCGGCCAAGGTCCTTCCCGCCATCGCCCATGAGCCGACCACCAAGACCGGCCTCAAGCACATCGACGGGGTGATCTCGCTCGCCCGTTACGCCCCCGGCACGGCGACCTGCGACTTCTTCATCTGCATCGGCGACCAACCCTCCCTCGACGCCGATCCGAGCCAGTCTGGCGACAATGCCGGCTTCGCCGCCTTCGGCCGCCTGACCGGCGGGGCCGATGTGGCCCGCGCCATCCTCGCCGCCCACGTCTCGCCGACCGCCGGCGAGGGGGTGATGAAGGGCGAGATGCTCGACCCGCCGATCGCCATCCTGACGGCGCGGCGGAGCGGCTAGTCGACGATGGCGCTGTAGACCATGTTCCTGAGCTGGCCGCGGAAGTTGAAGGTGCCCGACGGCATCAGCTGGGTCATGAAGACGACGCAGAGGTCTTCCTTCGGATCGACCCAGAAAATCGTCGAGGCGGCGCCGCCCCAATAGTAGTCGCCTTCACCCAGGCCGCCGTTCTTTACCGAACTGAGAGTGGTGGCGAAGCCGAGGCCGAAACCGACGCCCTCGTTGGCGGTCTCCGAAAAGCCGCCGATGGCCATTTCGGTGAGGTCCTTGCCGTCCTCGAGATGGTTTCGGCGCATCAGCTCGATGGTGCGGGGACCGAGGATTCGCGCGCCCTCGAACTCGCCGCCCCGGCGGAGCATCTCGCAGAAGCGCAGATAGTCCTCGGTGGTCGAGGTGAGGCCCCCGCCGCCGGAGAAGAAGCTGGGTTCGGTGAGGTACTCGCTGCTGGCCGGATCGTCGAAGAGCTGCAGGGACTTGTCCTCGGCCCGCCGGTAGTTGGCGCACAAACGCTCCTTCTTGTCGGCGGGAACGAAGAACGCAGTGTCCTTCATGCCGAGGGGCGCGAAGATCGTCTCCTCGAGATACTTGTCGAAACGGATGCCGCTGATCTTTTCGACCAGGGCCCCGCAGACGTCGGTGGAAAGTGAGTACATCCAGCGCTCGCCGGGCTGGTAGAGCAGGGGGACGCCGGCCAGCTTGTCCATGAATTCCATCAAGGTCTCGCCACGGCCGCGGCGCACGGCGCGCTCGCGATAGACCTCGTCCACCGCCAGACCCATCTCGGGAGCGCCGAGATCCACCAGGGCGGCGCCATAGGTCAGGCCGCCGGTGTGGCAAAGCATGTCGCGCATCGAGAGCCGGCGGATGGGATCCTCGGTGACCATCTCCGCGCCGCGGCCCGACTTCCACACCCGCTGATTCTTCCACGCCGGGAAGAAGCGGCTGACCGGGTCGTTGAGCTGGAAGTGGCCGCGCTCGTAGAGAGTCATCAGAGCCACCGAGGTGATCGGCTTGGTCATCGAGTAGATGCGGAAGATGGCGTCGTCGGCCATGGCTCTGCCGCGTTCGCGATCCATGGCCCCGAGCGAACGGAAATAGGCCAGGTGGCCATGACGCGTGACGGCGACTTGGCATCCGGCGATCTTGCCCGGCTGGATGTAATTGCGTTCAAGGTGCTCGGTGATCCGCTCCAGGCGGCCGGTGGACAGACCGGTGTTCTTGGGGGCCAGTTCCATGACGCGCTCCTCGTTTCAAAGGCTCAGGCGAGCTTACTTCGCCGCCCCGGCCATTGTCGCCCCCGGCGTGGCGATG
>DASZKO010000029.1:0-11932 GCA_035605655.1 Caulobacteraceae bacterium
GCGGCCCTGGCGAGCTTCCGGCCCGGCGCGTCGCCGGCGGGGTTCTCCGCCTGGCGGGCCGGGGGCTGGGCGCCGACGCCCGACCTGCCGGGCGTGGAGGGCGTCTCGGCCCGCGCCGAGCCGGACTTCGACTTCGCCGGGGCCGCCGCCGCCGCCGGGCAGAGCGATGGCGAGCCGGCGGACTTCCCCCTGGGCGCGGCCAGGGCCCAGGTCCACGAGACCTACATCCTCGCCCAGACCCGCGACGGCCTCGTCATCGTCGACCAGCACGCCGCCCACGAGCGCCTGACCTACGAGACCATGAAGGCCCAGCTGGCCGCCGGCGGCGTCGCCCGCCAGGTGCTGCTGTTGCCCCAGGTGGTCGAGCTCGATCCGGCCGAGGCCGAACGGGTGTGCGCCGTCAGTGGCGCGCTGGCCGATCTCGGCCTCGTCGTCGAACCGTTCGGGGCCGGGGCCGTCCTCGTCCGCGAGACCCCGGCCCTGCTGGGCGAGAGCGACGCGGGCGCCCTCGTCCGCGACATCGCCGACGACCTCGCCGAGCACGGGGCCGCCCTGGCGCTGGGCGAACGCCTCGCCGAGGTGTGCTCGACCATGGCCTGCCACGGCTCGGTGCGGGCCGGCCGGCGCCTCACCGCCGCCGAGATGAACGCCCTCCTGCGCCAGATGGAGGCCACGCCCCACTCCGGCCAGTGCAACCACGGCCGCCCGACCTACGTCGAACTCAAGCTGGCCGATATCGAGCGCCTGTTCGGCCGCCGTTAGGCCGCGAGGAAGCTCACCTGCGCGGCGCCCCAGCGGCGCTCGTCGAGCGGCGTGAAGCCGGGGGCGGCGAGGGGCGTCTCGCCGGCCCCGCGCTCGACGACGACGATCGCCCCCTCGGCGAGCCAGGCGCCCGTTCTGAGCGCCTGCAGCGCCGTCTCCGCAAGGTCCTGGCCATACGGGGGGTCGAGGAAGGCGATGTCGAAGGGCGCCTCGGCGCCGCGCCCGCCCAGCCGGCCGACGTCGCGCTCGACGAGCCGCGCCGACGCCGCGCATCCCAGGCGGGCGACGTTGCTCTCGATCGCGGCGCGGGCGGCCTGGTCATGATCGACGAACAGGCAGAAGGCGGCCCCGCGGGAGAGGGCCTCGAGGCCGAGCGCGCCGGAGCCGGCGAAAAGGTCGAGGATCCGCGCGCCCGCCAGGGGCCGGGCCCAGGCGGCGTGTTCGAGGACGTTGAAGAGCGCCTGGCGGGTCCTGTCGGCCGTCGGCCGGGTCGAGTGTCCCTTTGGCGCCACAAGTGGGCGTCCGTTATGCGCACCGGCCACGATTCGCATGGGTTGGGCCTTTGGTTTTGCGATTGTTTAGCGGATGAACGCCGGCGGGTGAAAGGGCGATCGATGGGCGGTCCGGGCGGCTGGCGGGGGTTGGCGAGGTCGGCCTTTCTGGCCGACATCACCCTGCGCGACCGCGACCCGGCGCGCATCGCGGCCACGGTCATCGGCGGGATCTGCGTGGGGCTCGTCGCCGGAGTGGCGTGCTGGATTCTGGTCCTCGTCCCCTACACCTTCCTGGCCGGACTAGGGCGCGAAGGCCTGCTGGGGCTGGGCAAGGTGGCGGTCAAGTTCCAGGACCCGGACGCTCACGACCTCGGCATCACCGTCCTGCGCCTCGTGGCCTCGACGGCCACCGACGGGGTCTTCCCGCTGGCCTTCGTCGCCCTAGCGGCGATCATCACCAACCGTCCGTTCCAGCACTATGTGACCGTGGCGCTGAGGGTGCGCTGGCGCCTCGTGGTGATCGGCCTGGCGCTCACCGCCGCGGCGATGACGCCGCTGGTGCTCGCCGATCGGATGGCCTCGCCGGGGGCGGGTCCGCCGCCGCTCCTCGACATCACCGCCGACTGGGGCGGGCGGGCGATCTACCTCCTCTCGGCCCTGCTGCTGGTCCCGGCCGCGGCCGCCGAGGAGTTGATGTTCCGCGGCTGGCTGCTGCGCCAGCTCGCCGCCTTCACCCGCAACCCGGCGATCCTCATCGTCGTCACGGCCCTGGCCTTCGCGGCCGCCCACTTCGACTTCAGCCCCGACGCCTTCCTCACCCGCTCGCTGATGGGGGCCGGCTTCGCCTACATGACCCTGCGGCTCGGCGGCATCGAACTCTCCACCGGCGCCCACGCCGCCAACAACATCCTGATCGTCCTTTTCATCGAGCCGCTGTCCACGGCGGCGCCCAGCGCATCGAGCGCCGTCTCGCCCGGCGTCGGCTTCGAGGACATGATCCTGATCGCCGGCTACGTCCTGATCACCGAAGCGGTCGTTCGCTTCGCCCCGTTGCGCGATTGGGCGGGGGTGAAGCTCGGCGAAATCGCCCCGCCGCTGAGCCTCGGACGGCCAGCCTAGGCTATTTCCGGCCAGCCTGGGCCGTTCCGCGAGCTTTACGGGCCGACGGCGGCCCAGCCCGGGCCCATCCCGCCTTATAGACCTTCCGCGCGGGCCCTTCCTGGCCGAACGGCTGGCGGATCATCCGCGGCGGGACTTCCTCGACCGCGCCCGGCTCGAGGTCGCCCAGGGCGAACGGGCCATAGGCGATGCGGATCAATCGGTTGACCTTGAGGCCGAGGGCTTCGAGGACCCGCCGCACCTCGCGGTTCTTGCCCTCCGTGAGCGTGAGCGTGATCCACACATTGGCGCCCCGCGGAGGGTCGGTCTCCAGGCGCGCTTCGATCGGACCGTAGTGGATGCCCTCGACGGTGATCCCGTCCTTCAGGGCGTCGAGCCGGGCCTGGTCGACGCGGCCGAGCGCCCGGGCGCGATAGCGGCGCTTCAGGCCGGTCGCCGGCAGTTCGAGGGTGCGGGCGAGGCCGCCGTCGTTGGTCAGCAGCAGCAGGCCCTCGGAGGTCAGGTCCAGGCGGCCCACCGAGATGAGCCGCGGCAGGCCGGCGGGGAGGGCCTGGAAGACGGTGGCCCGGCCCTTGGGGTCGCGATGGGTGGTCACCAGCCCGGACGGCTTGTGGTAGCGGAAGAGGCGGGTGGGTTCGGCCGCGTTCACCACCGCGCCATCGACGGTGAGAACGTCCCCCGCGCCGATCTTGACCGCGGGGCTGGTCAGCACACTCCCGTTGAGCGCCACCTTGCCGGCCGCGATCAGCCGCTCGACTTCGCGGCGCGAGGCCACCCCGGCCCGGGCCAGGACCTTGGCCACCCGTTCGGGCGCCGCTTGACCCTCGGCGCCGCCGGGGCTTGGTTGCTGCGGATGGCCGACCATGACGAGACGACCATGCGCATCGCCCTTGGCCTGGCGCAAGACGGCGCCGCCCGCGGCGAGACGCCGATCGGGGCGGTGATCGTCGATCCGGCCAGCGGGGAGATCATCGCCCGCGCCGCCAATTCGCCGATCGCCAGCCATGACCCCACCGCCCACGCCGAAATCCTCGCCCTGCGCGCCGCCGCCGCGGCGAGGGCCAACTATCGCCTCACCGGCCTCACCCTGGTGGTCACTCTCGAGCCATGCGCCATGTGCGCCGGGGCGATCAGCCATGCCCGCATCGGCCGGCTGGTCTTCGGCGCCCCCGATGCGAAAGGGGGCGGGGTGATCCACGGCGCGCGGGTCTTCGACCACGCCACCTGCCACTGGCGCCCGGAGGTGACCGGCGGCGTCCTGGCCGAGGAGAGCGCGGCCCTGCTGCGGGCCTTCTTCAAGGCTCGAAGGTAGCGAGCTCGAGAGCATTCTCGGGTTTCCGATTCCGGCATCGGCGCGAAAGTACCGCGCTTGGTGGGCCAATCAGACCGACGGCGCTCACGTCCAGGCCCAGGCATGGATGGGCGCCGGCTGGCGCGTGGGGAGCGTCGATCTGGCCGAGGGGCGGGTCGAGTTCGAACGGATCGACGCCGGTCATGCTGGGGGCGTGGCGGACGAAGCCTCGGCGCCTTTCCTCCGCGACGCATCGGCGAGCAGGCCTGCCGACCCGGTCACCTTCGACCGGGCCAAGCTCAATATCGCCGCGCGGAAGATTCTCGACGATTACACGGAAAGGTTCGACGGCGACGTGCAGCGGGCGCTCGATGTGGCGCTCGAGGAGGCGAGGATCGCCTATTGCCAACACTTGATCGAAAGTCTCCCACACGGTCCTGCCTCGCCTGTCAGCAGCGTCGATCTGATCCGCGAGGATCGCGATGCCCGATAACGGACGCCCGACCCTCATCCTCGATGCATCGGTCGCGGCCAAGATGTTGTTCGAGGAAGAGGATTCGAACCTCGCCAGGGATTGGCGGAAAATGGCCCGGCTGACGGCGCCCGATTTTATTCTGATCGAAATGGCCAGCATCGCCGCCAAGCGCGTTCGTCGTCACCTTTGCGCCGGCGAGGAAGCGAGCCGCGCCGTGCGAGACGTGGCCAGGCTCATCGATCATCTGACGCCGTCCGCGTCGCTGACCCCGCGGGCCTACGAAATCGCCCGCGACCACGGTGTCTCCGCCTACAACGGGCTCTATCTGGCGCTTGCGGAAAAGGTGGGCGCCGCGGTGCTCACCGCCGACGCGAAGCAGGTCGAAAAAGCGCGGGCCGCGGGCCTGGGCAAGCTTGTGCGGCCTCTCGCCGCGTAGTCTTCTCGCCGAAAACCGAAGGGACGCGCCATGGGACTGCTCGACGGCAAGGTCGCGATCGTCACCGGCGGGGCCAATGGCCTGGGCGAGGCCTATTGCAAGCTGTTCGCCGCCGAGGGCGCGGCGGTGGTGGTCAATGATCTGGGTGGCGCGCGGGATGGGACCGGAGAGAGCGCCGGCCCGGCGCAGCTGGTGGCCCAGGCCATCGTGGCGGCGGGCGGCCGGGCGGTCGCCAACGGCGACGACGTTTCCACCGTGGCCGGCGGCGAGAGCATTCTGAAGACGGCCCTCGACGCTTTTGGCCGGGTCGACATCCTCGTCAGCAACGCCGGCATCCTGCGCGACCGCACCTTCGCCAACACGACCGAGGCCGACTGGGACGCCGTGGTCAAGGTGCATCTGAAGGGCGCCTACTGCGTCACCGCCCCGGTCTGGCGGTGGATGAAGGACAACGCCGTCAAAGGCGTGATCGTGCTGACCTCCTCGGGCTCGGGCCTCTTCGGCAATTTCGGCCAAGCCAACTACGGGGCGGCCAAGGCCGGGCTCTACGGCCTGATGCGGGTCCTCTCCATCGAGGGGCGCAAGTACGGCATCCGCGTCTGGGGCCTGGCCCCCGGCGCCTACACCCGCATGACCTCCGATCTTCCCGGCCGCCGCGACCGCGAACCCGATCCGCTGAGCCTGCCGGAGGCCATCGCCCCGGCCGTGCTCTACATGGTCAGCGAACTTTCCGGCGAGCGAACCGGGATCATGCTGGGCGCCTCCTCGCGCGGCGTTCGCGAATTGAAAATCCTCCAGGCCAAAGGGTTCAAGCCGTTCGCCGGATGGACCGCGGAGGACCTCTCCGAGCGGGCCGGCGAGGTGTTCTTCGCCGAGGATCGCCTCAACGCCTGATCCGCCCTTGCCCGCCTCGGCGGCCCGTGCCATAAGATTTCAAACAATTGTTTGAACGGGAGTTCGGCCGCCATGGATTTCGACTATTCGCCCCGCCAGAAGGAGCTGATGCGCCGGGTCTCCGACTTCATGGACGAGCACATCTATCCGGCCGTGCCGATCTACGAGGAGCAGTCCCGCACCGGCGAGCGGTGGAAGGTCATCCCCATCGTCGAGGACCTGAAGATCAAGGCCCGTAAGACCGGCCTGTGGAACATGTTCATGCCGCCCCATTCGGGCGTGCCGCATGTGGACGATGTCTTCCAGTTCGAAGGCGTCCAGCTGACCAATCTCGAATACGCCCCGATCTGCGAGATGTTCGGGCGGGTGAGCTTCGCCTCCGAGGTGTTCAACTGCTCGGCCCCGGACACCGGCAACATGGAGGTGCTCAACCGCTTCGGCACGCTCGAGCAGAAGGAGCGCTGGCTGCGGCCGCTGATGAACGGAGAAATCCGCTCCGCCTTCCTGATGACCGAGCCGCGGGTCGCCTCCTCGGACGCCACCAACATCGAGACGCGCATGGAGCGCGACGGCGACCACTATGTGATCAACGGCCTCAAGTGGTGGTCGTCGGGCGTCGGCGATCCGCGCTGCAAGGTCGCCATCGTGATGGGCAAGACCAATCCCAACGCCGCCCCGCACCAGCAGCAGTCACAGATCCTGGTGCCCCTCGACGCGCCGGGCGTGAAGGTGCTGCGCATGCTGCCGGTGTTCGGCTACGACGATGCGCCCCACGGCCACGCCGAGGTGCTGCTGGAAGACGTCCGCGTGCCGGTGGAAAACCTGGTCCTGGGCGAGGGCAGGGGCTTCGAGATCTCCCAGGCCCGCCTGGGCCCCGGCCGCATCCACCACTGCATGCGCACCATCGGCTCGGCCGAAGTGGCGCTGGAGAAGATGTGCAAGCGCCTGATGAGCCGCAAAGCCTTCGGCAAATACGTCTCCGAACATTCGGTGTGGGAGCAGCGCGTCGCCGCCGCCCGCACCGATATCGAGATGAACCGCCTCCTGTGCCTCAAGGCCGCCGACATGATGGACAAGGCCGGCAACAAGACCGCCCGCCTGGAGATCTCGATGATCAAGGTCAGCGCCCCGAACATGGCCCTCAGGATCATCGACGACGCCATCCAGGCCCACGGCGGCGGCGGGGTCACCTCGGACTTCGGCCTGGCCCGGCAGTACGCCAGCCAGCGCACCCTGCGCCTCGCCGATGGCCCCGACGAGGTCCACAACCGGACCATCGCGCGGATGGAATTCGCCAAGTACGGCGATCTCCACGCCAGGATCCGGGCCGAGAAGCAGTCAGAGCTGCTGCCCGTCGGCTCGCGCTAAGCGGCCTTGGGTTCGCGTTTGACCAGGGCCCGCTCCGCCTCGCCCATGTAATCGCGGGTGAGGGGCAGGGCGTCGAGGCGCCGGGTGAGTTGGAGCTGGAAGTTCATGTGGGTGCCGTACCGGAAGCCCATCTCGGCGCCGGCGAGGTAGAACTCCCACATCCGGCAGAAGCGCTCGTCATAGAGCGCCGCCATCTCGGCCCGCCGGGCCTCGAAACGCTCCAGCCAGCACTGCAGGGTGCGGGCGTAGTGGAGACGCAGGATCTCCATGTCGGTGACCCACAGCCCGGCCCGCTCGATGGCCGGGAACACTTCCGACAAGGAAGGGATGTAGCCCCCCGGGAAGATGTACTTGGCGGTGAACTTGTCGGTGGTGCTGGGTGGCCCGCGGCGGCCGATGGAATGGACGAGCGCCACGCCATCGTCGGTCAGGCGCGCCGCGATGGTGTCGAAATAGGCCTGGTAGTTGGGCCGGCCGACATGCTCGAACATCCCGACCGAGACGATCCTGTCATAGCTGCCGGTGACGTCCCGATAGTCGGTGAGGGAAAAACGCGCCCGCCCGGCGAGACCGGCGGCTTCGGCCCGGCCGCGGGCCGTGGCCAGCTGCTCGGCCGAGAGGGTGATGCCGTCGACCTGGGCCCCGGCCTCGGCGAGACTGAGCGCCATGCCGCCCCAACCGCAGCCGATGTCCAGGACCCGCTGGTTTTCGGTCAAGTCGAGCTTGGCGATGATATGGCGCTTCTTGGCCGCCTGGGCCTCCTCCAGGCTCATGTCGTCGCGGTCGAAGTAGGCGCAGGAGTACTGCAGATCGGCGTCCAGGAAGGCGCGGTAGAGCTCGACCGACAGATCGTAGTGGCGGGAAACGTTGCGTTGCGCCGCCTGGCGGGCGTTGTGCTCGGCCACCAGCCTGGCCCAGCCCCGCTTGATCGGGCCCGGCCATTTCATGGTTCGCGCGTCGGCCCCGTTGCGGGTGGCCAGCTCCAGCAGGTCGCGGATGGAGCCGCGTTCGAGGATCAGGCGGCCATCCATATAGGCCTCGCCGACCCCCAGCGACGGGGCCGCCATGATGCGTGGCAGGGTCAGGGCGCCGGTCACCTTGACCGCGACGCTCGGCTCGCCCCCGTCGCCGAGCAGGAGGCGCCGCCCGCCGGGCAACGTGACTTCGATCTCTCCGGTTCTGAACAGATCGTCGAGAAAGGATTCGAAGCTCAAGGATCGCTCCTTCCGTCTACGGAGCGAAAGGCCGGCCGACCTGTCGCGTGGGCCTCATTTCGCCCCCCGCGCCTTGACTCGCAAGGGGGCGCCGCCTATCTGGCGTTCGTTGGCACTCATAGCTGCCGGCTGCCAATAGCCGACGCGTGGATGCTCGACCAAACTCAAAGCCTGTCACTCACGGAGAACACATCCATGGCGTTTCGTCCACTCGGCGACCGCGTCCTCGTCCGCCGGATCGAGGAAGAAGAGAAGACCAAAGGCGGAATCATCATCCCCGACACCGCGAAAGAAAAACCTCAGGAAGGCAAAGTCATCGCCGCCGGCCCCGGGGCCCGCGATGATTCCGGCAAGATCCACGCCCTCGACCTGAAGGCCGGCGACCGCATCCTGTTCGGCAAATGGTCGGGCAGCGAAATCAAGCTCGACGGCGAAGATCTCCTGATCATGAAGGAGAGCGACGTCCTGGGTGTCCTGGACTGATCCGGGCCACCTGACGCACCAACCCATTCCCTATTGAAGAGAGAGCCTCCACCATGGCTGCCAAAGACGTTCATTTCTCCACCGACGCGCGCGACCGCATGCTGCGCGGCGTCAACATCCTGGCCAACGCCGTCAAGGTCACCCTCGGTCCCAAGGGCCGCAACGTGATCCTCGAAAAGTCGTTCGGCGCCCCGCGCTCGACCAAGGACGGCGTCACCGTCGCCAAGGAAATCGAGCTTTCGGACCGTTTCGAGAACCTCGGCGCCCAGCTTCTGCGCGAAGTCGCCTCCAAGACCAACGACAAGGCCGGCGACGGCACCACCACCGCCACGGTCCTGGCCCAGGCGATCGTCGTCGAGGGCACCAAGTCGGTCGCCGCCGGCATGAATCCGATGGATCTCAAGCGCGGCGTCGAAAAGGCCGTCAGCAAGGTCGTCGAGCACATCAAGTCGACGTCCAAGAAGGTCACCACCAACCAGGAAATCGCCCAGGTCGGCTCGATCAGCGCCAACGGCGACCGTGACATCGGCGACATGATCGCCCGGGCCATGGAAAAGGTCGGCAACGAAGGCGTGATCACCGTCGAGGAAGCCAAGAGCCTCGATACCGAACTCGATGTGGTCGAGGGCATGCAGTTCGATCGCGGCTATCTGTCGCCCTACTTCATCACCAACGCCGAGAAGATGGAGGCCGTTCTCGAGGATCCCCTGATCCTGCTCTACGAGAAGAAGCTCTCCTCGCTGCAGCCGCTGCTGCCGGTGCTCGAAGCGGTCGTCCAGTCCACCCGCCCGCTGCTCATCGTCGCCGAGGACATCGACGGCGAGGCCCTGGCCACCCTGGTGGTCAACAAGCTCCGCGGCGGCCTTCGCGTGGCGGCCGTCAAGGCCCCCGGCTTCGGCGATCGGCGCAAGGCGATGCTGGAAGACATCGCCGTCCTCACCGGCGGCCAGCTGATCAGCGAAGACCTCGGCATCAAGCTCGAGAACGTCACCGTCGAGATGCTCGGCAAGGCCAAGAAGGTGTCGATCACCAAGGATGACACCACCATCGTCGACGGGGCCGGCGCCAAGGCCGACATCGAAGGCCGCATCGGCCAGATCAAGCGCCAGATCGAGGACACCACCAGCGACTACGACAAGGAAAAGCTGCAGGAGCGCCTGGCCAAGCTGGCCGGGGGCGTAGCCATCGTCCGGGTCGGCGGCTCGACCGAAGTCGAGGTCAAGGAAAAGAAGGACCGGGTCGATGACGCCCTCAACGCCACTCGCGCGGCGGTCGAGGAAGGCATCGTCGCCGGCGGCGGCGTGGCCCTCCTGAAGGCCGGCAAGGCGCTCGACGGTCTCAAGGGCGACAATGCCGACCAGGACGCCGGCATCGCCATCGTCCGGCGGGCTCTGCAGGCGCCGATCCGGCAGATCGCCGAAAACGCCGGGGTCGAAGGCTCCATCGTGGTCGGCAAGGTGCTGGAGAACGACTCCGCCACCTTCGGCTTCGACGCCCAGACCGAGACCTATGTGGACCTGATCGCGTCCGGGATCATCGACCCGGCCAAGGTCGTCCGCACGGCTCTGCAGGACGCCGCCTCGGTGGCCGGCCTGATGATCACCACCGAAGCGGCGGTGGTCGAGGCCCCCAAGAAGACTGCCAACGGCGCCGGCGCCGGCGGCGGCGGCGGAATGGGTGGCATGGGCGGCATGGGCGACATGGACTTCTAAAGTCCGCCTGCCGAACTAAGTGAATGGGGGCGGTGTCCGTTAAGGACGCCGCCCCTTTTTCTTGGCCGCCCCAGTCGCCGGCGCCAGGCCGGTCCAGGGCGTCGCCAGGAGCCGGGAAAGGGCGAAGCCGAAAAGGCTGGAGCGGCTCATCCCCCAGTCGCCGGCCAGGGCGTCGGCCCGCTCGATGAGGCTCGCCGGCAGGTAGACGTTGACCCGCTCGGACGGATCCGGCGGGGAGGCGCCGAGGGCCACGAAAGTCACCACATCGGCGTCTTCCGGAGTCTTTATGGCCGCAAGGGCCGTCGGCTCGGGGAGGGGCAGATTGCGCTCGGCGGTCTCCTGGATCGCCTGTTGCAGGGCCGCCTCGGCCCTCGCCACCGCTTCCTCCTGGGTGCGGCCAGCGGCCACGACGCCGGGGAAATCGGGGAACCAGGCCCCGAATACCCCGCTCGGATCACGCTCGAGCACGGCCGGATAAAACCGCTTGGGCAAAACTTCCTTCCTCCGGAAGTGGGCGAATTAGCACACATCCAGAGCGGACGCCAGTTTCAGGCCCTCGCCCTCTGGGTCACGGCGTTGATGACGATACTGGCGGCCCAGCTGGTGATGCTGATGACGAGGGCGGTGAGGATGGTGTGCCAGGCGCCATGGATGTGAATCCTGTGGATGAAGACGGTGACCAGCCAGACGGTGATCCCGTTCACCACGAGGAGAAAGAGGCCCAGCGTGAGGATCGTGAGGGGCAGGGTGAGAAGAACAAGGATCGGTCGCACCAGGGCGTTCAATACGCCCAGCAGCAGACCGCCTTCGATGAGGGCGAGGCGGCCGTCCACGTGGACCCCCGGCACGACCCGAGAGGCGACCCAGAACCCCAGCGCTGCGGCCAGGGCGTGAAGGATGAAGCGAACCATCGACGGCGATCCTCCGTTCGGCGATCGCCAACCTTGCCATGGGGGCCGCCGCCGGCAAAGTGCGCGTTGACGTTGACGTGAGCGTAAAGCAAACTGTCCGCGTCCACCCGCCCAAGGAACTTTCGTCATGCCCATGGAACTTCGCCGCCCTGAACGGACCTTCACCATTCGCCAGCTGTGCCAGGAATTCTCGTGCACGCCGCGGGCCCTGCGCTTCTATGAGGACAAGGGGCTGCTCGCCCCGGCCCGCCAGGGACTGAACCGGATCTACTCGCACCGCGATCGGGGCCGCCTGCAGCTCATCCTGCGGGGCAAGCGGGTGGGCCTGGCGCTCGCCGAAATCCGCGACATCCTGGAGCTTTATGACAAGCACGATGGCGGGGCGACGCAGAATGCTCTGGCGCTGGCCAAGTTCCGCCAGCGGATTGTCGCTCTCGAGCGCCAGCGCGAGGATATCGACCACTCCATCGACGAGCTGCGCCGCGCCTGCGCCCGCCTAGAGGAGCAGCTCGCCAACGCCCGCCCGGAACTGGCCGCCGCCGATGCATCGGCCGCGGCCCCATCTCGCGAACGGTTCGGCGCCCACGCCCACTAAGGCCTCGAAATGGCCTATCGTCCGCCGGTGCGCGAGCACCTCTTTCTCCTGCGCGACGTGCTCGACATCGAGCGCTTCGGTCAGCTTCCCGGTTTTGCCGACGCTCCGTTCGAGGTGATCGAGCAGATTCTCGACGGGGCGGCGAAGTTCAGTAGCGAGGTCCTCGACCCGCTCAACC
>DASZKO010000080.1:0-19848 GCA_035605655.1 Caulobacteraceae bacterium
GCCAGCTTGGCCAGCCGGGTATCGACGTTGCCGCGCAGGGGCACGATGACGAGGTCGGGCCGCCGCCTCCGGGCCTGGGCGGCGCGCCGCAGGCTGGCCGTCCCCAGCACCGCCCCAGGCGGCAGGTCGTCGAACGCAGCGCAGCTTCGCCCCAGGAAGGCGTCGCGCGGGTCCTCGCGCGGCGGAATGGCGGCGATGACCAGGCCCGGCGGGTCGGCCGTCGGCATATCCTTCAGCGAATGGACGGCGCAATTGATGCGGCCGTCATACAGGGCCTCCTCGATCTCCTTGGTGAAAAGGCCCTTGCCGCCGATGTCGGTGAGGGTGCGGTTCTGGATGCGGTCGCCCGACGTGGTCACCGTCACCAGCACGGCCGCCTCGTTCGCGCCGAGCCCCGCGGCGATGGCGGCGCGCACCGTTTCGGCCTGGGTGAGGGCCAGCTTGGAGCCCCGCGTGCCGATGCGAATGGGTTGCCTGGCCATGCCAGGACGGCTACCCCAACGCCCCTCCCCCGGCAACGCCCATGACCTTGACCCCCACCCTCACCGTCCTCGGCATCGAAACCAGCTGCGATGAGACCGCCGCGGCGGTGGTGCGTGTGGGTCCCGCGGGGACGCAGGTGCTTTCCAGCGTCGTGGCGAGCCAGATCGCCGCCCACGCCCCGTTCGGCGGAGTGGTTCCGGAGATCGCCGCTCGCGCGCATGTGGAGATCATCGACGAGATCGGCCGCCGAGCGATCGGGGAGGCCGGCGTCGCCCTGGCCGATCTGGACGGCGTGGCGGCGACCGCCGGACCGGGCCTGGTGGGCGGGGTGATGGTCGGCCTGTCGTTCGGCAAGGCCATGGCTCTGGCGCTGGAAAGGCCCCTCATCGCGGTCAACCACCTCGAGGGCCACGCTGTGTCGGTCCGCCTGACCGCCGACGTGCCCTACCCCTTCCTCCTGCTGCTGGTCTCCGGCGGCCACTGCCAGCTTCTCGACGTCGGCGGGGTCGGGGCCTGCCAGCGGCTCGGCTCGACCATCGACGACGCCGCCGGCGAGGCCTTCGACAAGATCGGCGCGGCGCTCGGCCTCGCCTATCCGGCCGGTCCGGCCCTGGAGGCCCTGGCCGAGGGGGGAGCGCCGCGCCGCTTTGCCTTGCCCAGAGCCATGCTCGGCCGGGCCGGTTGCGACTTCTCCTTCTCGGGCCTGAAGACCGCCGCGGCGCGCATGGCGGCGGGGGTGACGAACGATGACGACCGCCGCGATCTCGCCGCCGCCGTCCAGGCCGCCATCGTCGCGCAGCTCGTCGAGCGCACCGGCCGGGCAATGAAGATCTACGCCGCCGCCCATGGCGGCGCCGACCGCCGGCTGGTGGCGGCGGGCGGGGTGGCCGCCAACCGCGCCATTCGCGCCGGCCTCACGGCCTTGGCCGCGGCGGAGGGCTTCAGCTTCGCCGCCCCGCCGCTCGCCTACTGCACCGACAACGCCGCGATGATCGCCCTGGCCGGCGCCGAACGTCTGGCGCTGGGGCTCACCGACGGGCTCGACGCCCCCGCCCGGCCGCGCTGGCCGCTCGACGAGACGGCGGCCCGGCTGCGGCCCACCCATCTTCCCGGCCGCAAGGGGGCCAAGGCGTGAAGAGGATCGGGATCCTGGGCGGCGGGGCGTGGGGCACGGCGCTGGCCCAGGTCGCGGCGCGCGCCTCCCTCTCTCCCCTGATCTGGGCCTTCGAACCGGAGGTGGTCGAGGCCATCGCGGCGCGCCGCGAGAACCCGGTCTTCCTGCCGGGCGTCGCCCTCGACGCGGCGATCGAGGCGACGGGGGAGGCGCGGGAACTGCTGGCCTGCGACGCCATCCTGGCGGTTGTTCCGGCCCAGCATCTGCGCTCCGCCCTCGCCGCCCTCGCCGGCGACTTTCCCGCCGGCCTGCCGGTGGTCCTGTGCGCCAAGGGGATCGAGGCCGGTTCCCTGAAGCTGATGAGCGAGGTTCTCGCCGAAACCTTGCCGGGCGCCGCCCCGGCGGTGCTCTCCGGCCCGAGCTTTGCCGCCGAGGTGGCCGCCGGCCTTCCCACCGCCGTCACCCTGGCGGCGCGCGATCTCGACCTCGCCCGCGATCTCGCCGAAGCCATCGCCACTCCGACCTTCCGGCCCTACGTCAGCGACGACATGATCGGGGCCGAGGCCGGCGGGGCGATCAAGAATGTGCTGGCCATCGCCTGCGGCGTCGCCGACGGCCGCGGGCTGGGCAAGAGCGCCCAGGCCGCCCTCATCACCCGCGGCTTCGCCGAGCTCACCCGCTTGGCGGAGGCCCTCGGCGGCGAGGCCGAAACCGTGGCGGGCCTCTGCGGCCTCGGGGATCTCGTCCTCACCTGCTCGAGCCCGGCCTCGCGCAACATGAGCGTCGGCCTGGCGCTCGGTCGCGGCGAGAGCCTGGCGGAGGCCCTGGCCGGCAAGCGGACGGTGGCCGAGGGCGTCGCCTCGGCGCCGGCGGTGACCGCCCTGGCCGCCCGCCTGGGGGTCGAGGCGCCGATCTGCGAGGCGGTCCGCGCCGTCCTGGCCGGTGAACTGGCGGTCGGGCCGGCCATCGCCGCCCTCCTCGCCCGTCCGCTCAAGACCGAGACCTGAACCCATTCAAGGGGAAGCGCCGTGGCCCAGTTCGCCGTGATATGTCTAGACATAAAGGACGGCCTCGCCCGCCGGATGGCGGTGCGCGAGGCGCATCTGGCCTACACGCGAACGCTGCCGCCGGGCTTCATCAGGATGGCCGGACCTTTCCTCGACGAGGCTGGCGAGATGTGCGGTTCGCTGTTCATCTTCGAGGCGCCGGACCGGGCCGCCATCGAGGCCTATCTCGCCAAGGACCCCTATGTCACCGGCGGGGTGTTCGCCTCCGTCGAGGTGCGGCCCTGGCGGGTGACCCTCCCCTGGTCGTGAATCCGGCCAGGCCGGCGCGGCTTCACCTTCCGCGCCGGCGAAGAGTTGGTGACGGGCTGAATGACCCCCCCGGTTGGGCTCAACGCCCGTCGCCGGCTCCCGCGGGGGCGGTTTCGGCGGAGAAGGCCGCGACCGCCTCGATCAGTCCGGCCGCCGCCAGCTTGACCAGTTCGCCGCCCTTTTCGGGCGTCGCCAGGCCGGGGTCCGAACCCATGCGGCCGTCGGCGAAGCGGGCGCGGAAATCGGCGGCTTCGCGGATCGGGCCGGTGGGGGCGATCTGGGGGGCGTAGTTCGCCGCCTTGATGTGGTCGGGATAAGCCCACTGGGTGACGGCGATCTCCGAGGGCGTGGCGTGGCTGCCGTGGCCGGCCGGGAACTGCTGCTGCGCCAGGCGCCCCACGCCCTTGAGATCCCACCAGTTGGTGAGCTTGAGAGCGAAGCCGGCCCGCCGCCCGGCGTAGCTCGCCTCGGCGTAGAGCTCGGAGAAGGCCGCCTCGATGGAGGCGACGTTGCCGCCGTGGCCGTTGAGGAAAAAGATCCGCTCGAAGCCGTGGTGGGAGAGCGAGCGCACCCAGTCGCCGATAGCGGCCATGAAGGTCGAGGGCCTAAGCGCGATGGTGCCCGGGAAATCCAGGTGGTGCTGAGCCATGCCGATGTTGAAGGTCGGCGCCACCAGGAGGTCGGAGGTCTTCTGCGCCTCGTGGGCGATGATCTCCGGACACAGCCAGTCGGTGCCCAGAAGGCCCGTGGGGCCGTGCTGCTCGTTGGAGCCGATCGGTACGACGACGGCCCGCGAGCGGGCGAGATGGGCCTCGATCTCGGGCCAGGTGGAAAGGTGCAGCAACATGGGGAATCTCCGATCGTCGTCTTGTGACACGAGATCGGCGCGGGCGGCCACAATGAGTCCTGTTTCCCAAATTGGGAACGTGCTAAACGCCGCCGATGAACGTGGTGACGCGCCGCAGGCTCCGCGAGTTCTGGGCGATTCACCCGAGAGCCGAAGGACCCCTCACCGCATGGTACGAGATCACAAAGCGCGCCCAATGGCGAAACCCGAACGCGGTTCGGACGGACTTCGGCTCGGTGGACTTTCTCGCGGACAATCGCGTCATATTTGACATTGGCGGCAACAAATACCGCCTCGTGGTCCGCATTTCTTACGAGTTCAAGCAGGTGCTGGTGAAGTTTGTCGGAACCCATTCCGACTACGACAAGATCGACCCGACGACTGTATGACGGAGGCAAAGATGGATAACGAAATTCACATCATCCGCAATGACGCCGAATACGACGGGGCCATGGCCGAATACGAAGCCTATTTTGACGCCGAGCCGGCGCGCGGGACCCGCGAAGCCGAACGCTTCGAACTGCTCGGCCTGCTGCTCGCCAGGTATGAGGAGGAGACCGCGCCGGTTTCCCCGGATCCGGTTGAAACCGTTCGACTGGTCATGGAAGGGCGCGGCTATGATCGCCGAGCGCTGGTGGACGTGCTGGGCTCGGCCGCGCGGGCATCGGACTTTCTCAATCGGAGGCGTGATCTCACCCTCGAACAGGTGCGCAGGCTCAATAGCGCGTGGCGGATCCCCGCTGACGCCCTGATCGGACGATCCGCCGCCGGCTCGCGTTGAGCCATGGCGCCGCCGCGCATCGTCGATTTCGCCACCCTCGGTAAGGACCAGCTGGCGCAGGCGGCGCGCATCCTGCGCCAAGCCCTGCCCGGCCCGATGGCCTACAAGGGGCCTGGCGAAGCGGAGGCGGAGGTCGCCAAGGTGCTGGGCGATCCCGCTCGCTTCGGCTTCGCGGCGCTGGTCGGCGATGAGGTGGCCGGATGGATCGGCGCCGCCCGCGGCTATTCCCACAGCCTCGAACTCCATCCCCTGGCCGTCGACCCGGCGAGCCAAAGGACGGGCGTCGGCAGGGCTCTGGTGGCCGCCCTCGAGGCGCGGGCGCGGGCGGAAGGTTTCCTCGCCATCCATCTGGGCGCGGACGACGATTTCGGCGGCACGAGCCTCTTCGGGCAAGACGTGTTCGGGGAAGTCCTGGCCACGGCCGGCCAGGTCACCGCCGATGAGCGCCACCCGCTCGGCTTCTACCGCCGCTGCGGCTTCGAGGTCGTCGGCCTGATCCCCGACGCCAACGGCCCCGGCAAGCCCGACATCCTGATGGCCAAGCGGATCGCCTAGCAGACCCCTACTAAGGGATGGGGGTTGGGAAGGCCGCGCCGCTTGCCTTCGCGGGCCGTCCCCGCATATTCGCGGCGGCTGGGCAAAAGGAGCGCGCGGTGAGCGAAGGCCAAGTGTTTGCGGTGCCGCCGGCGTGGGCGGCGCGGGCCCATATCGACGCCGCCGCTTACGCGGACGCCTGGCGGCGGGTGGAGGCGGACCCCGAGGCGTACTGGCGCGCCCTGGCCGCCCGCCTCACCTGGATCAAGCCGTTCACCCGCGCCAAGGACGTGTCCTTCGCCGCCGAGGATTTCCACATCCGCTGGTACGCCGACGGGGTGCTGAACGTCAGCGCCAATTGCCTGGACCGCCATCTGGCGAGCCGGGGTGACGACACCGCCATCATCTGGGAGGGCGACGATCCCTCCGAGAGCCGCCGTCTCAGCTTCCGCGAGGTCCACGCCGAGGTCTGCCGCATGGCCAACGTGCTCAAGGCGCACGGCGTCAGGAAGGGCGACCGGGTCACGATCTACCTGCCGATGATCCCGGAGGCGGCCTTCGCCATGCTGGCCTGCGCCCGGATCGGGGCCATCCACTCGGTGATCTTCGGCGGCTTCTCGCCGGACTCCATCGCCGGCCGCATCCAGGACTGCGACTCGCGCCTCGTGATCACCGCCGACGAGGGGTTGCGCGGCGGACGGACCGTCCCTCTCAAGGCCAACGTCGACCAGGCCCTCGAGCAATGCCCGCAGGTCTCGACGGTGCTGGTGGTCAAGCGCACCGGCGCCGACGTGGACATGCGCGCCGGCCGCGATTTCGCCTACGCCGCCGAGACGGCCAAGGTCAGCGCCGACTGCCTGCCCGAGCCGATGAGCGCGGAAGACCCCCTCTTCATCCTCTACACCTCCGGTTCGACGGGAAAGCCCAAAGGCGTGCTGCACACCACCGCCGGGTATCTCACCTGGGCGGCGTGGACCCACGAGGCGGTGTTCGACTATCGCCCCGGCGAGGTCTTCTGGTGCACCGCCGACGTCGGCTGGGTCACCGGCCACAGCTACATCGTCTATGGACCGCTGGCTAACGGGGCGACCACCCTGATCTTCGAAGGCGTGCCCAATTACCCGACCGTCAGCCGGTTCTGGGAGGTTATCGACAAGCACCAGGTGGAGATCTTCTACACCGCCCCCACCGCGCTCAGAGCCCTGATGCGCGACGGCGAGGAGCCGGTGAAACGCACCTCGCGGGCCTCCCTGCGCCTCCTGGGAACGGTGGGCGAGCCGATCAATCCGGAGGCCTGGCTGTGGTACCACCGGGTGGTCGGCGAGGAGCGCTGCCCGATCGTCGACACCTGGTGGCAGACCGAGACCGGCGCCGCCCTCATCTCGCCCCTGCCGGGCGCCACGGCGCTGAAGCCCGGCTCGGCCACCAAGCCTCTGCCGGGGGTCAAGCTGCAGCTCGTCGACGCCGACGGGACGGCGCTGGAGGGCGCGGCCAGCGGCAACCTGTGCATCACCGATTCGTGGCCCGGCCAGATGCATACGGTGTGGGGCGACCACGCGCGCTTCATCGCCACCTACTTCACCACCTACCCGGGCAAGTACTTCACCGGCGACGGCTGTCGCCGCGACGAGGACGGCTACTATTGGATCACCGGGCGGGTGGACGACGTGATCAACGTCTCGGGCCATCGCCTGGGCACCGCCGAGATCGAGAGCGCCCTGGTCGCCAACCCCGCCGTCGCCGAGGCCGCGGTGGTCGGCTTCCCGCACGACATCAAGGGCCAGGCCATCTACGCCTATGTGACCCTCAAGGCCGACCGCACGCCCAGCGACGACCTGCGCGCCGAGCTCGTCAAGTGGGTGCGGGCCGAGATCGGCCCCTTCGCCGCCCCCGACGCCATCCAATGGGCGCCGGCCCTCCCCAAGACCCGCTCGGGGAAGATCATGCGCCGCATCCTGCGCAAGGTGGCCGAGGGCGATGTCTCCAACCTCGGCGACACCACCACCCTCGCCGACCCAGCGGTGGTCGAGGATCTGGTCAGGAACCGTGTGGGGTGAGAGAGCGGCACGAGCCGCTCCCACCGCCGCCACGGCAGCCCTGCGCCTTTGATGTCGTGCTCAACCGGCCCCTCCTGCTCAGACTGGGCCGAACGCGGCCTAAAATTCGCCGCCGCTGGCGGCCATCTTCCCCAGGTCTGGGCTTGGGCGAGGAGAAGCGCTTCTTCCTAGGCCGTCTCGACGTGCGGGTGCGTCAGCACCCACGGCTCGCTCGTTCTCGGCGCGATGGCTAAGGCTGCCTCCCCGCCGGTCTCCGACGCGAAGCTGCCGTTCGCCTGGATGAGAACCGCCGCCGACGGCGCTGGCGCGAGCGCGGCGGCCTTGGCGAGGAGGGCCGGGTCGACGATCCTGGTCCCGCCGTGGCCGTCTCCGGAAAGGGTGAAGGTGGCCCCGATATAATTGCCGGTGAGCTTGATGTGGGCGGTATGGGTCCCGTCAGTGACGGTGAGGGTCCCCGAGGCGGTGGTCCCCGAGTAGGTCGCGTGGGTGGCCGTCTTGGAATAGCCGATGTCGGCCAGATCGAGGGAATTGGTTCCGGCCCCGGAGAGGCCGGCCACCTTGCCGGTGAAGCCCTGCGAGTCGCCGAGCTTCAGCACGCCGGTGGCCGAGACGAAGGTGACGGTCTCGGCGAACGCGTCGGCCACGTAGAGGGTCCCGCCGTTGATCCTCGCCACCCCGGTTCCGGTGACCGTCCCCAGGAGGCTGAGCGTGCCCCCGCTGGAGGCCTGGAGCTGGCCGCTGTTGGCGACCGCGCTCTTGACGATCACCCCCCCGCCGGCCGCCGTGGCCATGATCGTCCCGGCGTTCACGATGGTGTGGGTCCCGGTGTCGATGGTGAGGGCGCCGGCGTGGGGATCGACGATCACGCCGTCGTTGACGAGGGTCAGGGTTCCCTTGCCCAGGTTCCCCGAGCCGGTGATCCGGTTGTCGAGGTTGGTGAGGGTGGTGGTTCCCCCGATGGCGTTGGCGGCGTTGCCGTTGAGGATGACCTGGCCGCCCCCCGAAAGGGTGATCCCCGCCGCCCCGGCGGTGAGGGTCCCGGCGAAGAGGCTGAGCTTGCCGCTGTTGATGAGCGCGCCGTCGATGACCAGGGTGCGGGTCCCCAGGATCTGCGCCGCCCCGGTCAGCATCACCGCGCTCTTGGAGCCCTCGAAGGTGACCGGGCCCGCGTTGACGCGAATGGCGCTCGATCCGGTGGAGGCCAGGGTACCGCCGATCACCGTGGCCCCCTCCAGGTTCACCGTCCCGCCATTGGCCTCCAAGGTCCCCGCGCCGATCAGCGTCGTGGAAATCAGATCCACAATCCCCCCGGCGACCGCCTCGATGAGGCCGGCGTTGGTGAGCGAGCCGCTGGTCCGCACATCCAGCACCCCGGTGGCCTCGATCACCCCGGCCGCCGCGTTGGTGAGGACGAGCTTGCCCATACCCACCGACCCCGCCCCAACGATGGTGTTGTCGACATTGACGAGCACCGTCGTCGTCGAGGATCCGACGATATGGGCCTTGGCGCCGCCGAGACTCACCCTCCCGCCACCCGACAGCGTCGCCCCCGGCTCCAGCACCCTCAGCACCGCCGCCGAACCCGCGCTGGCCAGGGCGATCGTCCCCGCATTGGCGACCACGCCCTGGACCTCGGCAGTGGACCCACTGCTCACCGTCAACGCCGCGGCGGCCGCATTAGAGAGCGCGCCCTTGTCGATGAGCGAATCCTTGGCGTTGAGCGTGTTTGCCCCGACCAGAGTCAGGGCGGCGGCGGCATCGACGAGGTAGGAGGCGAAGCCGGTCACGGTCATCGCCGCCGAACCGGTCAGGCCCGCCACGCCGCCAAGGCCGCTCAGGCTCTCCGATCCGCCGGCCAGTTCCAGCGTCCCGCCGCCCCCGACCACCGAGCCAACGAAATGCGACCCGGCCTCGATGATCAGCCGGTCGCTCGTCGCGCCGAACATCACCGAGACCCCGCCCGTCCCATCGATGGTGGCGAAATTGGTCACCGTGGTTGGCCCGCCAGCCCCGCCGCGGACGCCGTAGACGCCCTCGATCAGGGCCGTGCTCGACAGGCTGGAGCCGTTTATGACTGCGCCGCCCGCCACAAGATCGACGCCATCGCCCGCGACCCCTGACGCGCTCTTCACCGCGCCGGCCGCATCCAACCCGCCTGCGCCGCCGGCGCCGCCGAGCACCGTTCCAGTATTGATGAGGGAGCCTTTCGAGGCGAACAGGACACCTGTCCCGCCCGCCCCTCCAACCCCGCCTGGGCCGGGCGAGTAGTAATTGTTTCCATAGCCGTCGCTCCCCGCGTACACCCAGCCGCCCTTGCCGCCGCCCCCGCCCACGCCGCCGACGATGAGGCCCGAGTTGGCGACGGCGCCGCCCGATGCGCTCAATTGGATTCCGGTCCCGCCAGCGCCGCCCACGCCGCCGACATCGGAATCGGAGCCGCCGCCGGCCCCGCCGCCGCCGCCGTGCAGCGAGCCGGTATTGCTCACATACCCATTGGCGCCGACGGCAACCGCCGCGCCCCCTGCTCCGCCGGAACCGCCGGCGCCGGCATAGCCGCCATTCTTGGCGCCCGCGCCGCCGCCCACGCCGAATACCGCCCCGCCATTGTCGAGTCGGCCTCCGCTCGTCAGCGAGACGCCAGCGCCGGTCGAGCCGTAGGCGGTCGTAATCAAGCCGGCGTTGGCGAACACGCCGCCGACCTGCACCAACCCGCCGTCGGACATGCTCGCGTCATTGATCAGGGTTCCATCGACCGTCACCGTGACGCCGGAATTCACCGCATTGGTGGCGGCCAAGGTCCAGGCCGCGCCCGCGTCGACGATGTAGGTTGCGAAGCCGCTGAACGTGGAGTCGATCGTCCCGGACCCGCCGGCCAGTTCCAAGGTCCCGCCGTCGCCCGACACAGAGCCGATGAGGCTCGAGCCGTTCTCCACGATCAGGCGGTCGCCTGGCGAACCGAACGACACCGCGCCGCCGCCATCGCCTTTGATCGTGCCATAGTTTGTCACCGTGGTCGCGCCCACAAAGACGGCGATCCCCACATAGCCTTCGATGAGCGCGGTGTTTGAAGCGCTCGATCCGTTGACGACCACCCCGCCCTTGGCGAGCAGGACACCCATGCCGGCCAAACCGGAATTGCCGATCGTCGTGCCCGAACCGCCCGCGCCGCCCGCCCCGCCGCGGATCGTGCCGAGATTGCCTATTTGGCCGGCCGCGCCCAGCATGACGCCGGCGCCACCCGCGCCACCATGACCTCCGGCGTCGACAGTACTCCCGCCGGCCCCGCCGGCTCCGCCGCTGATCGTTCCGGTATTGCTCACGGTGCCGCCGCCGATCAGATCGAGTCCGGCCCCGCCGGCGCCGCCGGCGCCCGCGTGGATGCCCGAGTATCCACCCGTTCCGCCGGCCCCGCCGCTGAGGATCGCCGAATTATAGACATTATAGACGAAGCCCCCGGAAACGCCGTCGCCGCCGGTCCCGCCCACGCCGCCTGTAGAGCCCACCGAGCCGATCCCACCCACGCCGCCCTGGCCGCCGACGATGAACCCGGCCGAGTTTGTGAGAATGCCGGCGGCGAGGTCGAGTCCGTCGCCGCCCATGCCCCCTGCGCCGCCGGGAGACGCTTTGTCGCCCTGTCCGCCGCGGCCGCCGGTCACGCTACCCGAGTTGGTCACCGTCGCGGGGAATGTCACCCGCACCGCATAGCCGCCCGCGGCCCCGCCCCCGATCGGGCTTAGTCCCTTGATCGTTGCCGTGGCGCTGATGACGAGCGCTGTGTAGGCCGACGACAGCTTGTAGCCGAATGAATAGTTTCCGGTCAGGGTCCTGGTCGTCATGGCGCGCGCCCGGTCCAAAGGACGTCATCGCCTGAACCAAAGATGGCCGGCGGTCGCCCAGCCCGAAAGATCCCGCCACCCTACCCCAGGGTCAGATGCCACACCAGCCTCGCGCGAGGCCGTCTAGCCCTCGCGCTCCCGGGTGGTGGCAGCCTCAGCCCTGGCGGGCGGCCTTCTCCTCCAGGCCCGAGCGGCCTTCGCGGGCGGCGAGGCAGGCGGCGACCTCGTCGGGATCGACCCCGGCGGCGGCCAGCAAAGCCAGCCAGTGGTAGATGAGGTCGGCGCTTTCGGCGGCCAGGGCGGCCTTGTCGCCGGTGGCGGCGGCCAGCGCCGTCTCGACCGCTTCCTCGGCGAGCTTCCTGGCGGCGAGGTTCGGGTCGGAAATCAGCTGCGCCGTCCACGAGGTCGCCGGATCCGACCCGCGACGCGCCTCGATCGTCCCCCACAGGATCTCGATCCTATCCGTGAACGCCCTCATGGCGACCCTCCAAAGACCCTTGTCTGACCGCGATCCCGGCCTCGGCCATCGCCGCCTTGGCCGCCGCGAGGGTAACCTCGCCGAAGTGGAAGATCGAGGCCGCCAGCACCGCGTCGGCCCCTCCCGCCACCACCGCCTCGACGAGGTGGGCGGCCTTGCCGGCCCCGCCGCTGGCGATAACCGGCACGCGCACCGCGTCGCTGACTGTCCTCATTAACTCAATATCATAACCCGTCTTGGCGCCGTCCTGGTCCATGGAGGTGAGGAGGATTTCCCCGGCCCCCCGCTCCGCCGCCGCCACGGCATAGGCGATGGCGTCCAGGCCGGTGTCGCGCCGTCCCCCATAGGTGAACACCCGCCAGCGGCCGCCGGTCCGCTTGGCGTCCACCGCCGCGATCACCGCCTGAGAGCCAAAAGCGTCGGCGCAGCGGGAGATCAGCCGCGAATCTTCAACCGCCGCGGTGTTGAGGCTGATCTTGTCCGCGCCGGCCCGAATGAGCCCGCGGGCGTCCTCGACGCTCCGAATGCCCCCGCCCACCGACAGCGGCATGAAGCACACGTCCGCCGTCCGGGCGATCACCTCGGCCATGGCTCCGCGGCCTTCGTGGCTGGCGGCGATGTCGAGGAACATCAGCTCGTCGGCGCCGGCGGCGTCGTAGGCGGCGGCCTGCTCTACAGGATCGCCGGCGTCGCGAAGATCGACGAAGCGCACGCCTTTGACGACGCGGCCCGCCTTGACGTCCAGGCACGGGATCACCCTCACCTTCAGCATCGGCCCGCCGCCGCCAGAGCCTCGGCCGGCGTGATCGCCCCGGCGTATAGGGCGCGGCCGAGCACCGCGCCGGCCACCGGCGTTCCCCGCCGGGCGCCGAGGGCCTCGATGTCCCTGACGCTGGCCAGGCCCCCGGCGGCGATCACCGGCATGGCGACGGCGTCGGCGACGGCGCCGAACACCTCGACGTTCATCCCGCTCTGCGAGCCGTCGCGATCGATGTCGGTGATGATGAGGGCGCCGACTCCGGCGTCCTCGAAACGCCGGGCGACGTCGATGGCGTACAGGCCCGAATCCTCGGTCCAGCCGGCAATGGCCACCTGGCCGGCGCGGACATCGACGCTGACGGCGATCCGGCCCGGCCAGCGGCGCGCCGCATCCCGCACGAGGTCGGGCGAGCGCACCGCCGCGGTGCCGAGGATCACCCGGCTCATCCCGGCCTCGATCCAGCCGGCGAGATCGTCGAGGGTGCGCACGCCGCCGCCGAGCTGCACCGGGATCGACACGGCCGAAAGGATCGAGCGCACCGCCGCGCCGTTCACCGTCCGCCCGGCCACCGAGCCATCGAGATCGACGACATGGAGCCACTCGAACCCGGCCTCGGCCCAGGCGCGGGCCTGGGCGGCCGGGTCGGAGTTGAACACCGTGGCGGTGGAAAGATCCCCGCGGATCACCCGCACGCACTGGCCGTCCTTCAGGTCGATGGCCGGGTAGAGGATCATGGCCGCCAGTCCAGGAAGTTGGCGAGCAGCTTCAGGCCCGCGGCCTGCGACTTCTCGGGATGGAACTGCACCCCGGCGAGGTTGCCGCGGCGGACCGCGGCGGCGAAGCGCCCGCCATGGTCGCTCCAGGCGATCGCCTCGGCCTCGTCGCGCGGGCGAAAGGCGAAGGAGTGGGTGAAGTACATGTCGACGCCGGCGGGGAGGCCTTCGAAGAGGGCCGCGCCGTCCATCGCCTCGACGCTGTTCCAGCCGACGTGCGGCACCTTGGCCCGCCGCTCGGCGGGTTCGAGGGCGGTGACATCGCCGGCGATCCAGCCGAGGCCGGGCGTCTCGCCGAATTCCAGGCCGCGGTTCGCCATCAGCTGCATGCCCACGCAAATGCCGAGAAACGGCGCCCCCCGCACCCGGACCGCCTCGGAAATCGCCTCAGCCACGCCCTCGCGGTCCAGCAAGGCCGCCCGGCAGGCCGAGAAGGCCCCGACGCCCGGCAGGACGACGGCGTCGGCGCGAGCGATCAGAGCCGGATCGTCGGTGGCGACCACCCCGACCTCGTCGGCGAGCCCCGCCGCGGCCCGCTGCAGGGCCTTTTCCGCCGAGCGCAGATTGCCCGAGCCGTAATCGATCAGAGCGACCACCCGGGCCATGTCACGCTAGCCCCCTAGAGCACGCCCTTGGTCGACGGCGCGCCCCCGCCGGTCTTGGCGTCGGGCTCGACCGCATCGCGCAACGCCCGGGCCAGGGCCTTGAAGCCGCTCTCGGCGATGTGGTGCGAGTTCTCGCCGTAGAGGGTTTCCAGGTGCACGCAGGCCCCGGCGTTCATGGCGAAGGCGTGGTGAAATTCCTTGAAGAGCTCGGTGTCCATCTCCCCCACCCGCGGCCGCGAGAAGGTCACCCGCCAGATCAGGTAGGGACGGTTGGAGAGATCGACGGCGCAGCGGGTCAGGGTCTCGTCCATGGGGATGTAGGCGTGGCCGAAGCGGCGCACCCCCTTGAAACCGTCCAGCGCCTTGGCGAGCGCGGCTCCGATGACGATGCCGGTGTCCTCGACGGTGTGGTGCATGTCGATATGCAGATCGCCCTTGGTCTCGACGTCGAGATCGAAGCCGCCATGGCGGGCGAAGCTGTCGAGCATATGGTCGAAAAAGCCGATGCCGGTGGCGATCCGCGAGCGGCCCGTCCCGTCGAGATCGAGGCGCACCTTGACCTGCGTCTCCTTGGTGTTGCGGGTGAGCTCGGCGACCCTTCCCATGGCGCTCACAGTCCCTTGGCCGCGGCGAGGTCCTCGAGGTCGACGAGCGGCCTCGGCCCGAAGTGGGAGATCACCTCGGCGGCGGCGAGGGCCCCCAGACGGCTGCAGTCTTCCAGGGGGCGGCCGGCGGCCAGGCCAACGAGGAAGCCGGCTGCGTACTGGTCGCCCGCCCCGGTGGTGTCGACGACCGTGGCCACCGGCTCGGCCGCCACCGCCTTCGCTTCACCGTCGGAAAGGACCACGGCGCCCCTGGCCCCACGGGTCACCGCGGCGATTCGCACCCGCCCGCGAACCCTGGCGAGGGCGGCGTCGAAATCCGCGGTCTCGAAGAGGGCGGTGACCTCCGCCTCGTTGGCGAAGAGGACGTCGACCTCGGTGTCGATGAAGTCCAGCAGGGCGGCGCGATGGCGCTCCACCACGAAGGCGTCGGAAAGGCTGAGCGCGATGGAGCGGCCCGCGGCGCGAGCGATGTGGGCAGCCTTGCCGAAGGCGGCGCGGGCCTCCTCGGGGTCGAAGAGGTAGCCTTCGAGATAGAGCACTTCGGATGCCGCGATGGCGGCCGGATCGACGTCGCCGGGGGTTAGCCGCACCGCCGCGCCCAGGAAGGTGCACATGGTCCGCTCGCCGTCGGGGGTGACGTTGATCAGGCAGCGGGCCGTGGCCGGGCCGTCGGTGAGCGGCGCGGTGGTGAAATCGACCCCGATGGCGCGGATATCGTGGGCGAAGATCTCCCCCAGGGCGTCGGCGGCCACCTTGCCGGCGAAGTGGGCCCGGCCGCCGAGGCTGGCCACCCCGGCGACGGTGTTGGCCGCCGAGCCGCCGGAGGCTTCGAGGCCAGCGGCCATCCGCCCATAGAGCTGGTGGGCCCGGTCCTCGTCGATCAGCATCATCGAGCCCTTGGCGAGCTGCTCGGCGGCGAGGAAGGCGTCGTCGGCGCTGGCCAGGACATCGACAATGGCGTTGCCGATCGCGGCGACGTCGAACTGGGCGGGCATGGAGACTCCGGTGAGGCGGGACCGGGGGCGAGGTACACCAGGATAGGGGCCGTGGCGAGCCCGCCCTCAGACCCCCAGGAAGAGCGATCGGGAGGGGCAGAGATCGCCGACGACGCAGGTCGCGCACCTGGGCGCGCGGGCGACGCACACATAACGGCCGTGGAGGATCAGCCAGTGATGGGCGCGGGTGCGGCGATCCTTGGGGACGATATGCATCAGATCGGCCTCGACCTGGTCGGGAGTCTTGCCCCTGGAGAGGGCCAGGCGATGGGCGACGCGGAAGACGTGGGTGTCGACGGCGATCGCCGCCTCGACGCCCAGCTCGTTCAGGACCACGCTGGCGGTTTTCCGTCCGACGCCCGGCAGGGCCTGGAGGGCGGCGCGATCGAGTGGAACCTCGCCGCCGTGCTCCTCGATCAGCTTGCGCGAGAGGGCGACGACATTGCGCGCCTTGGTGCGGAAAAGGCCGATCTGGGCAATGTACGGGATCAGGGCCGCCTCGCCGAGCGCGGCCATGGCCGGCGGCGTGTTCGCGACGGCGTAGAGCTTCGCGGTAGCCTTGTTGACCGAGACGTCAGTGGCTTGCGCGGAAAGCACCACGGACACCAGCAGGGTGAACGGCGAGGCGTAAGCGAGCTCGGTGCGCGGCTCAGGCGTCGCCGCCGCGAAGCGATCGAAGATCGCCGCGATCCGCGCGGCCTCCCTGGTCGGTTTTCGAGCCATGGCGGCGATCCTTGGCCCGGTTCGCCGATCTCGCCAAGGCCGGGCCGGCGGCCTATGGTCAAGGCGCATGTCCGGGCCCCTCTACATGGACGCCGTGATCACCCCGCACCGCTCGCTCTCGCGGCGCGGCTTCATCGTCGTGATCGGAGCGCTGACGGCCATCAACACCACCACCGCCGTCCTCTTCATCGCCATGCACGCCTCGCCCGTGCCGATCTTCCTGGGGCTGGCGGTCATCGCCCTCGCCTGCGCCCTGATCGCCAGCCAGAGGGCCACGCGGCGGCGCGAACGCATCCAGGTGACCGCGTCCGAGGTCCGGGTGATGGTCGAATCGCCGGCGGGCGCTCAGACGGTGTGGGTCTCGCCCACCGCCTTCACTCGACTCGCCCAGGTGGGCGAGGAGGATACAGAGCTCGAGCTGCGCCTCTCCGACCGGACCCTCGCCGTCGCCCGCGCCCTCACCCGCGCCGAACGCCGCGATTTCGCGCTCGCTCTCGAACAGGCGATCCGCCGGGCCCGGAACGGGCCGGTGGCGATCTAAGACCGCCTGCGGTCGCCGGCCTGGAAAGTCGCGGTCGGCGGTGATATATACCGTGGTATATAATCCCTTGCGAGCATGCACGATGACGAAGGTCGCCAAGCTCTTTTCCAATGGCCGCAGCCAGGCCGTACGGCTGCCCCGCGAATTCCGCTTCGATGGGGCCGAGGTGTTCATTCGCCGCGACCCGGCTTCAGGGGACGTCATCCTGTCGCGCAAACCCGGCGACTGGGATGAGTTCTTCGCGCTGCTCGAGGGCGTCGACGTGCCAGCCGACTTCATGGCCGATCGCCGTGATCCGCCGGCCGAGGAGCGCGATCCGCTTTGACCGCCTCACCCGGCCTGCGGCGGATGCTGGACACCAACACCGTCAGCCAGATCATCCGCTCCGCACCCGCCACGATCCGCGGGCGCCTGGCGGCCACGCCCATGGCTGATGTGTGCATTTCGGCCATCACCGAGGGCGAGTTGCGCTTCGGCCTGGCGCGCCGGCCGGAGGCCGTACGGCTTGCCGAAGCCATCGGGGAGTTCCTGCTCCGGGTGGACATCCTGCCCTGGGACAGCGCCGCCGCGGCGTCCTACGGCTTGTTGCGCCGCTCGCTCGAGGCGGCGGAAACACCGCTGGGCGCCCTCGACACCCTGATCGCGGCCCACGCCATGGCCGTCGACGCCGTTCTCGTCACCAGTGATGTCGCCTTCAGCCGCGCGCCGGGCCTCGCCGTCGAAGATTGGGCAGCGCCCTAGAGCTATTGCTTCTCGAGCAGCGCGCGGCCGACCAGCTCCTGCAACAGCGGGGTGCGCGGATAGGGTTCGCCCCGGTAATGGCGGAAGGCTTCGGCGTGGGCGACGCCGTAGTCGCGGCCGCGGCGACGGGTCCAGGCCTCCATGGCCGCCAGGGGATCGGCGAGCCCGTGCTGGTCGGCGAGCCAGGCGACCTGGCTCAGATGGGCGGCGAGCATCCGCCGCTTGGTCGCGAACCAAGGGCCGATATCGACCGCGAAATCGGGGATGACACGGCGGCCGTCGCGGTCGCGCCCGCCGATCGGGTCGGTGAAATAGAGGTGGGGGATGGCGGGAAGCGGGGGCGCCTCGCCGGTGCGGTAGTTGCGGGCCCCGGCCGCGAAGCAGGCGTCGCGGACCAGAGCGCTCGTCGCCTCGTGGTCGGGGTGGTAGTCGGCCGGCGGGGCGGTGATGACAATCGCCGGGACGATGGCGCGGACGAGTTCGGTCACCCGACGGCGGGTGGGATCGTCGTTGAAGACCGCGAGGTCGGGAAGGCCCAGGCACCGGTAGTCGGCGCCGATCATCGCCGCCGCGGTGGCCGCCTCGGCGCGGCGGATGGCGGTGGTCTCCTCGGGCCCCGGACCGGACGAGCCGCAGTCGCCGGCGGTCAAGGTGGCGATGACGAGCCGGTGGCCGGCGGCGGCCAGGAGGGCGAGGCTTCCGGCCGCCAGGATCTCGATGTCGTCGGGATGGGCGTGGACGGCGAGGATCGTCAGCCGTCCCGGCGCCGGCGCGCTCACGGCGCCCATTCCACCCAGGCGCCGTGCGGATGGGCGTGGGCGAGAAGCCGGTCCTCGCCATGCGGCCAGAGAGTGAGGCGCAGCTCCATGACCGCCGGGCTGTCGGCAGCCGGCTCCATGCGCAGCCAGGCGAGGGGAGCGTCAGACGTGGCGCGGGCGCCGAAGTCGCGCAGGGTTTCGACGAGGGCCGTCTGGCTCTCCGCCGGCATGTACTGGAAGAACACCGAGTGGACGACGACGGTGGCGAGGCCGGCCTGTGGCGCGGCGTGGCGGCGGGTCCATTCGACGGCGTCGGCGCGCTCGACGGCGATCTTCTCCGCCAGGGCCTCGGCAATGGCCGCGTCGAGGCGCCGCAGGCGATCGAACTGGTCGGCCCAGACGAAGGACCTCAGGCGCAAGCGGGCGGCCGGATCGGTAAGATCGACCGGGCTGCGGTCGCAGGCGGCGCGGGCGGCCACTTCGATCTTCGCGCCCACGGGCGGAGGTCCGCCGCGCCACTCGGCCTCGATCACCACGCGGGCTTCGGGCGGCCCCCATGGCGGAAGGTCGCCCAGTCGATAGAGCCGGCGGTCCCAGAGCTGGTTGAGCCCGGCGCTCGCCCCCAGTTCGAGGACGCGCAGGGGCCGGCCGGTCTCGGCGGCGATCGTCAGGAAGCCGGGAAGGAGCACGGCCGAGCGGCGCACCTCGTTGGTCTGCGGCTCGTGGGTCATGAAGTCCGCGAGCCAGGCGGTCCGCGCCGCCATCAGATCCAGGATGAGGGGCCACGCGGCGTCCGGATCGCCGGAATGACCCGGGCGAGGATAGGCGGCGGCCAGCGGCCCCTCCGGCTCGGCCTGCGCGACATAGTGGAACGCGGCCAGCCAGCGCAGGGCCACCGCCTCGGCGAAGAGGGCCCTCAGCCCCTGGCCGGCCCAGGGCGCGAAGGCGGCGGCGACCGGTCCGCCGGCCTCGATGTCGGCGGCGGCCCTATCCAGCAGGGCGGCCGAGAAAGGCGATCCCAGATGGGCCGCCCCGGCCCCTTGCAGGCGCAGGTGCTCGATGAGCTTCGTGGTCATGGGACGATCAGAGAAGGGGCCCGGCGGCGGGTCAAGCTTGAATGAGCGCGTCAATCTCCGCCCCAACCATGGCCAGCTGCACCGGCCGCCAGCCCAGCCGATGAATGGCGCAGGGGCCGAGCGCCTTCAGGGCCTTGGCGTGGGCCGGCACGCCGTAGCCCTTGTGGGCGGCGAAGCCATAGCCGGGATAGTCCCCGTCCATGGCCCGCATCAGGCGGTCGCGGGCGGTCTTGGCGAGAATCGAGGCGGCGGCGATGGAGGCCGAGATGCCGTCCCCGCCGACCACGGTCGAGATCGGGCAGGGAAGCTCGAAGGCATAGTCGCCATCCACCAGGGCGAAGGCCGGCGCGTGGGCGAGGCCGGCCACGGCGCGGCGCATGGCGAGGCCCGTGGCGTGGAGGATGTTCAAGGTCGCGATCTCCTCCACCGAGGCGAAGGCCACCGACCAGGCGATGGCGCGGGCCTTGATGGCCGGCTCGAGATTCTCTCGCTGCTCGGCGCTGAGCTTCTTTGAATCGTCGAGGCCTTTGAACCGGATGCGCTCGGGGAGGATCACGGCGGCGGCGGCCACCGGCCCGGCCCACGGCCCGCGGCCGGCCTCGTCCACGCCACACACCGGCGCCGGGCAGCCCCGCTCCAGCTTCAGATGAACCCGGATCCGCTTCATGCGGCCGCCACCTCCTCATGCCGGAAGCAGTCGACCACATGGTCGTTGACCATGCCCACCGCCTGCATGAAGGCGTAGGTGATCACCGGCCCGCAGAACTTGAATCCCTTGGCCTTCAGGGCCTTGGCCACCTCGACGGCGAGCGGGGTCTGGGCCGG
>DASZKO010000086.1:0-15674 GCA_035605655.1 Caulobacteraceae bacterium
GCGGCCATGATCTGCGCCGACGAGGTTCCCACCCATTCACCATGCAGTTCCCGCACGAGCGGATGGCCGACGGTGATTTGGTAGGTGATCGTGATGATCTTCGGATGCGGCGGGGCCACGCTCGCCACCGGCTTGATCAGGAAGGCGTACTGCGGCCCCACCGCCAGCCAGTTCATGCAGCACAGGGCGGTCGCCGTGGCGAGAAACCGGCCCGTCCACTTGAGCGAACTCGGCCTCGCGTCCCCCCCCGCCGTCATCGAGGTCAGGATTGGGGCGACCGCCATGACTAGCATGGCGTACCCTGAGTAGGACCACCACTTGCCGATGGCCAGGAAGAGGCCCAGGCCACCCAGACTCGCGGCGAACCACGGCGCCGCCCACTCCAGGGCCCGCCGGTCGTTGAAAAGGCGAAGGCAGACCAAAGCGGAGCCCGTGACGGCAAGCAGGACCGACGCCGCGATCAACGTGAACCTTCTTGGCGCCCGCAGATAGGCGGTCACCACGCGATCGAGGTAGGGGCCCAGGTAGGCCGGGAATAAAGCCACGACGATCGCGGCGTAGGCGATGACCACCGCGCTGGCGATCCACGTCTCCAAACCGAACAACGGTCTGATGGAGCGGGTTCTTACCGCGTTCAGCAGCATCGGCATGCCGACCACGAGGGCGAAATGCGGCTTGATGCACATCGCGAGCCCGGCGCCGAGCCCGGCCAGGATCAGCAGCCACTTCGCCGGCGGGAGGCCTCGGCCATGCGCTATGGCGAGCGCAACGAAGGGAAACAGCGCGATGACGGCGATGTGGTCTCTTTGGCCAAAGACATCCCAAGGAAACAATATGAAGAGAAACAATGTGACGGCGGCAAATCTGAGCCGAAACTTCTCGGAGCCGAGGATGTCATGCAGAATCTTCGAGGTCAGGTAGGTGCTGGCGCAAATTAACGCGAAGACCTGAGCAAGGATGATATATTGCGGTTGTACGTTGACTATTCTCGAAATCCAAACCGCTGGCATGTAAATGAGCAGCGACATTGGCGGATTGACTTCGAGCAGATCCGCATACGGGCGTTGGCCGGCGAGCCATTTCTCATCGAGCGTCAACAGCCACGCGAGATCGCCGTTCAGTATCAGCAGGGCCTGGACAAACCCGCCGAAGAGAATCAGCGTTAGGGCGAGCAGCGCGAACGTCTGCCGATTTGAAAGCGCCCACCGGCTGAGCCATGCAGGCGAGGCTCGGCCGTCGGGGGCGGGCGATCGCAGCCCGACGCCCATTGGAGTGCTGCTGGCTAACTCCTCGACCATGCGTCGCCGGTCTCAACCGCTGTCTTCGCCGCCCACCCAAGCGCACGGCCCTCGGGGCCCTCGAACGGACTGAGCCGCGCTCGAGGCATGCAATCACGTTCTATTCAGCTTGATAGCATAACAAGAGCGGGCGGGTCGGCCGCTCGCGTCACATCGTCGCACAGTTCGCGCCAGCTTCATGGCTTGACCGCACTTGATTGGCATGTCGGAACCTGTCTCGGATGATCAAGTTGGCGCGCTCCAGGTGAATCACCGCGCCGTTGCCCAGAACGGGAGTCCAACCGGTCGCCATGCCTCGTCAGCCCCGCCACCTGGTCCCGGCCTGTAGTCACCTGGCGATCCGGAGGTGAGCGTCGGGCCTCCCATCTGGCTGCGCCTCTATGGCATGTTGCTGGCGTCCACCGTGTTCGCCGCGGCGGGGCAGATCCTGTTCAAGGTGGGAGCGGCCGGTCGCACCTCGCTGCGTGAGTTCTTCAATTTCCAGATCGCCGGCGGCGGGGCCCTTTATTTCCTCAGCGCGGTGCTGTGGATCGCGGCCCTTTCCAAGGCGCCGCTCAGCGTCGCCTATCCCTTCACGGCCCTCACCTTCGTCCTCGTCTATCTCGCCTCGGCCCTGCTGCTCGGCGATCGCCCGCCGGCCGGGGCCATCGCCGGCGTCGCCCTGGTTCTCGCGGGCCTGGGTCTCATTCTCCGCTCCCGCTAACGCCGAGCGTCCGCCGCGCCCGGCGTTCGTCGAGGCCCCCGCCCCGTTCAGCCCCGCAGGATCGAGAAATCCGGCGACTGATCGGCGATGTCGCCGATCGCCGACCTCGTGATCGCGAGGGCGCCGCGGGTGTCGGCCCGGACCAGAAGATCGTGGGAACCCGGGGCGCCGAGGCCGACGCCACGGATGTCGACCCGGTCGAGGCGGGCGCGGGTGAGGGTGCTTCGCGCCGTCCTGGCGGCCGGGTGTTTGTGGGCGTCCGGCCCGGTCGCGGCGGCGGGGCCGACGACGCTCAGCCCATCGGAGAGGCTGTCGCGAATATCGAGCCCGCTCAGGCTCACGCCGGAAATGTCCCGTTTGTCGACGCAGATCTGCACGGCGCCCCGCCAGGCCCAGTCGTGATCGAAGCCGCCGCAGCGCTCCAGCCGGCAACGGCGCGCCACGGTCACGCCGCTGAAACCATAGTCGATCTTCCAGGCCTCGTCGGCGGTCGGGAAGGTGCTGCTGATCAGGAGGCCGCTGCCGGCCGAGATGTCGGAAAACCGGCAGTCCTCGATGCGGTTGTCGGCGCCGCCATAGATGGCCCCGCCGTTGGCGAGATAGGGCAGCTCGGCCGTGCACCGGCGAATGACGTTGCGGCCGGGCGGCGGCGAGGTCTGGACATGGCCGTGATCGAAGGCCGCCGGCCAGATGGCGAAGGCATCGTCGCCGGTGTTGCGGGCCGTGCAGTTCTCGACCAGGCAATCGGCGGTGTGGGTGCACAGGTTGACCCCGTCGGCCATGGTGTTCCTGAAGCGGCAGCCTTCGACGACCATGTTCGCGCAGCCATAGAACCACAGGCCGACCTTGGTGTGCTCCACCCAGATACCGGACACCGTGCAGTCGGCGGCGTGGACGCCGATGACGCCGTCGTTGGCCTCGGCGTCGTCGCGATAGGTCAGGTTTCCGACGATCGCGAAATCGGCGAGGCGGATGTTTCGCCCGGCGAGGGTGAAGCGCACGCGCCGGTCCGGCCGGGCGTAGAGGTCGGCATCGCCGATGAAGGTCGTGCGCCACATGCCGGCGCCGCGCAGGGCCATGCCGGAGGGAAGGGCGATTTCGCCGGTCAGCCTGTAGGTTCCCGGCGGCGCGAAGACGCCCAGGCCGCGCCTGGCCGCCTCGGCGATGCAGGCTCGCAAGGCGGCCGTGTCGTCGGTCCGGCCCTGGCCGCCGGCCCCGAAATCGAGGGGCGAAAGGGCGTTCGCCGGCGCGGCGGCCGCGGGGGCGAGGAGTTCCAGGTCGACGAGGTCGACGACGCACCAGGGCGCCGCGTCATCGGCCTTGCGCAGGCGAACGACATCGCCCCGGGCGATGGCGATCCCGGCGAGACGGACCTCGTCGTAGAAGCGGCGAGGCCGGCCGGCGCGCGGCGCGTTCACGAACGGATAGGGGCCGTAGACCCAGGCGTACTTCGAGGTGACGGCGATATCGCGGACGGGCCGGCCGTTGCGGGAAAGCTCGAGCGTGGAGCTGATCCCGCCGCCGTCCGGATGGTCGGCCAGGCTGTAGCGGACGACCATGGCGTCGGCGGGGGCCGTGGCGACGAACTCGACGTAGTCGCCGCTCGCGGCGAGCTTGACGCAGCGCTGCCGGGTGGACTCGGTCTCGATCAGGTTGGGGCCATAGCGCGGGCCCAGGACCTGGCCGTTCGTCCGCATGTCCTGGGCGAGATAGGTCGTCCACGGAACGACCGCGCCGACCGGCCGCGCCGGGGCCGCGACACCCGCGCCGGAGATCAGGGCCGCCCCGGCGCCGAACAGCTCTCGCCTGTTCATCCACGTCCTCCCCATCCGGCGCGGGCGTCGGTCCGCCATTCCCGTGCGCCTTCGTGCATGTCGCTGCATCTTCCCGCGCGGGGCGGCTCAGGGCAATTCCTTTGGGGAACCTTCCAGGGATCGGCGGAAGCGGCGCACAGGTTACCGATCCGACACCGGCGAAGCCCGCGGCCCAGGCAATCGGCCTGACGAGCGCCGCGGCCGGCTTCGGCGTGGCCGGGGGCGGGGCGGGGGCGAGCCTGGCAGCCGGCTCGCCCCTTGTTCCGCGGGCGCCGGCCATGCCGCACGCGGCGCCCGGCAGACGAAGCGATGGCGGCTCGGGCGGGGGGGGTTAGAGGCCGATCCGATCGTCGGCGATCATCGCCATGTCCGCTTCCCGCCGGCGGCGGCAGGCGGCGATCTCCTCGGCCACCCGCTCGCCCGACCATCCGAGCAGGGGCGCCATGGCGGCGGCGGCCGGGGCGAGGGCGGAAAGGCCGCCGTCGGGATCGAACCACGCCCGCCCGCCGCGGCGCACCCAGTAGTCCTCGAGGGTGAGGGCGCCTTCGCTCAGGACCGCGAAGGCCGCCTCGGCCGCCGCTCCGGCGCCGACCGCGGGGGCCTCGCCGCCCCACAGGCCGACGCGGCGATCGGCGTCGGCCGCGCTCGACCCGGCCGCGATCAGGGCGGCGCGCACCGCCTCCGGGGCGGCGTCGCCGCCGACCAGGGGCAGGGCGGCCGTGCGGCACGGGCCGCGCGCGCGGCCGAGGGCCTTTTCCACCTGGTCGACCACCCGCTCGGCCATCCTGCGGTAGGCGGTGAGCTTGCCGCCGGCGATGGCGATCACGCCGCCCGGCCCCGTCCACACCTCGTCGCGGCGGGAGACCTCCGAGGCGCTCTTGCCGGCCTCGCCGACCAGGGGCCGAAGGCCCGACCAGGCGGCGGTGACGTCGGCGGCGGTCAGGGGATCGACCTCGAGGGCGGCGCTGGCGGCGGCGAAGAGATAGGCGGCGTCCTCGCCGGTGATCGGCGGCCAGGTCTCGGCCGGATGGTGGAAAGTGTCGGTGGTGCCGATGTAGGTCACGCTGCCGTGGGGCACGACGAAGATGCTCCGCCGGCCCCCGGCCGGGATGATCAGGGTGCGGACGACCGGCACGCGCTCATGAGCGACCACCAGGTGGATGCCGCGCGAGAGGGCGAGGCGCGGGGCGGCCTCCGGCGCCTCCAGGGCCCGGACCGCGTCGACCCACGGGCCGGCGGCGTTGACCATGACCCTGGCGGCCAGGCGCACGCGCCGCTCGCCCCCGCCGGGCGTCTGGTCGGCCACCTCGACGCCGCTGACCCGTTCGCCCTCGAAGCAGAAACCCGTCGCGCGGGCATAGTTCACCACGCGCGCCCCGGCGTCGGCCGCCGAACGGATGTTGGCCAGGGTCAGGCGGGCGTCGTTGGTGAGGTATTCCGGATAGACCACGGCGCCGGCCAGATCCTCGGCGGCGAGGACGGGCTCGCGGGCTTTCAGCTCGGCGGCCGACCACACCTCGTGGGCCCGGCTCCTGGGCACCCCGCCCAGCTTCTCGAAGGTCCACAGGGCGGCGCGCAGCCTGGCGATCGCCCCGGCGCCGCGAGCGGGGATCACGAACGGCGTCTCGCGGGCGAGGTGGGGGGCGATGGCCTGGACGGCCTTGCGCTCGCTGGCCGCCTCGCGGACGAGGGCGAGATCGCCCTGGGCGAGATAGCGCAGGCCGCCGTGGATCATCTTCGACGAGCGGCTCGAGGTCCCACTGGCGAAATCGCCGGCCTCGACGAGCGCCACCGAGAGGCCGCGCAGGGCCGCGTCGCGGGCGATGCCGGCCCCGGTGATCCCGCCGCCGACGATGGCGAGGTCATAGGTCCGCTCCTCCAGGGCCTGGAAGAGGGCGTCGCGGTCGCGGAGATCGAGGGGGGCGTGGGTCATGGCGGCGAGGCTGGGCTATAGGGGAACGAGAGGAGATTCAACGATGCCCATTCGCTTCGGCCTTCTGGGCGCCTCGCGGATCGCCGTCACGGCGGTGATCGGGCCGGCGCGGGACAACGGCGATTTCACGGTGACGGCGGTGGCGGCGCGCGATCCGGAGCGCGCCGGGACCTACGGCGCCCAATATGGCATTCCGGCGGTGGCGGCGGACTATGCCGCCCTCATCGCCCGCGACGATGTCGACGTCGTCTACAATGCCCTGCCGCCGGCCGGCCACGCGGCGTGGACCATCGCGGCCCTGGAGGCGGGCAAGGCCGTTCTGTGCGAAAAGCCCTTCGCCCGCGACGCCGTCGAGGCGCGGGCCATGGTCGACGCCGCGGAAGCCAGCGGCCAGGTGTTGCTGGAGGCCTTCCACTACCGGTTTCACAACGTCATGCGCGCGGCGGTGGCCCTGGTCCGGGAAGGGGCGCTGGGGCCCCTGAAAAGCGTCGAGGCGGTGTTCGAGGTCCCCATTGCGCGTACGCCCGGCGAGCTGCGGTGGTCGGCGGAGCAGGGCGGCGGGGCGCTGATGGATCTGGGAACCTATTGCGTCCACGCGATCCGCTCGCTTGTCGGGGCGGAGCCGGAGGTGACGATGGCGCGGGGGGAGTTCGTGGACGGCGTCGACGCGGCCATGGAGGCCGAGCTGGCCTTTCCGGGGGCCATGGCCGGACGCATCGCCTGCTCCATGGTCGCGGCGCGGCCGGCGGCGCGGCTCGAGGCGGTCGGGGAGGCCGGGCGGCTCACCATCGATAATTTCCTCGCCCCGCAGATCGGCTGCCGGTTCGTCTCCGAGATCGGCGGGGAGACGCGCCGCCACGCCACCCAGGGCCCCACGACCTACGCCGCCCAGCTCAGTCACCTGGCCGAAGTCCTGGCCGGCCGGACGGCGCCCCTGACCGGAGGCGCCGACGCCATCGCCAACATGGCCGCGATCGACGCCATCTATCGGGCGGCGGGGCGGTCCTAGGACTTCGCCCGCACTGTCAGGCCTCCGAACCTCGGCCGGAAGGCGTCATAGTCGTTGAGGCGGACGACGGCCGCGGGGCGCTGAAGGTCTGCGGCACGCCGTCGAAGATACCTCATCGTAGGGTCGCGGCCGCCCAGGCAGGAATTTTTTCAGAAAAATTTCCGGGTAACGGAGACGACTTGTCGCGCGCCCGACTTTACGCTGAGCCCAGGCTCACGTCCGGGCTGGAGGCCGACCATGCCCAACTACAAACTCATCTCCACCAGCTATCCCTCCGGCTACAGCCTGGCGTCGAAGTACGCTGGCGTGCTCATCCTCACCACCGGCTCCATCGGCGGGACGGGACTGAAACTCGCCACCGCGGCCAATGTCGGCAACGACGGCACGATCGCGGCCGACTCCAAAGCGAGCAACGCCAACAACGGCATCACCGCCCTGGCCGGGGCGATTATCCGCAACGGCTCGGCCACCGAGAACGCCGCCATTGAGGGTTACAGCGGCGTCTTCGCCCAGAACGCGCCGGTCACGGTCCGCAACTATGGCCATATCCAGGGCTTTGGGCCGGGCGGCGACGGCGTCTTCATCGTGGCCGGCGGATCGGTGACCAACGGGGCGGCCAACGACACCACCGCCTCGATCGTCGGAGCCGTCTCGGGCGTCACGGCCAACGCCCTGGCGAGCGTCGTCAACTTCGGCTCCATCCGGACCTTCAGCGCCGCCTATCCCAGCAACGGCCTCGACGGCGTCGACCTGGCGGCCGGCGGATCGGTGGTCAACGGCTCGGCCGACGACACGGAGGCCCTGATCTTTGGTCAGGTCGCCGGCGTCGCGGCGGCGAAAACCGCCCTGGTGCTCAACTACGGGCAAATGAGCGGCGGCTTCGGCGTCTACCTGGCCGACGGCGGAACGGTAATCAACGGCACGGCCGCCGACACCTCCGCAGAGATTCATGGCTACGGGTCCGAGCTCGCCGCCATCCGCGACTACAAGGGATTGGCCACGATCACCAACTTCGGGACCATCGTCGACTCGAGCGGCTGGGGCGTCGCACTGGTGTCCGGCGGGACGGTCACCAACGGCGCCAGCGGCTCGACGGCCGCCTCCATCTTGGGCCAATCTTCGGGTGTCGCGGCGGGGGGGGCGCCCAGGGTCATCAATTTTGGCACCATCCGCGGGGCCACCGTCAGCGGCGTGGAGGTGGACGCGGGCGTGGTCACCAATGGCTCGGCCACCGACGAGGCGGCGGCGATCTATGGCAAGTATTCTGGCGTCGTGGTCACCAGCGGGGCCGGCACGGTCACCAACTTCGGCGAGATTTCCGCCGCCGCCGCCGCAAGCTTCGCCACCTACGGAGTCTATCTGCGCGACGGCGGGAAGGTGACCAACGGCTCGATCGCCCACGCCACGGCGGAAATCTACGGCGGCGTCGGCCCCGGCGTCTCGGTCCGCATCGCGGCGGGCGCGATCATTAATTTCGGGACCATCAAGAGCAAGAGCGACGAGGGCGTCGCTCTCTTTGCCGGCGGCACGGTCACCAACGGCGCCAGCGCCTCCACGACCGCCACCATTTACGGCCACTCCTCCGGGGTCCTTGCGGACGGCGCGGCCACCGTGAACAATTTCGCGACCATCGGGGGCAGCGTCGTGGACGGCGTCGACTTCGAGGCCGGCGGCGCCGTCAACAACGGTTCCGCCACCGACGCGGCGGCGACGATCTTCGGCCAGGCTCAGGCAGTCGATGTGCGCGGCGGCGCGGGCGCGGTGACCAATTTCGGCCTCATCACCGGCGGTTCATATGGCGTGCGGCTATCCGCCGGCGGAACGGTAATCAACTTCGGCGCGGTCGAGGGCCACACGGGCGTATTCACGACCGGCCCCGCGGCGACGGTGGTGAATGGCTCGACCGCGAACAGGACCGCCCTGATCACGGGGTACTCCCTCGGCGCCTATCTGCACGACGGCGGGACCCTGCAGAATTTCGCCACCATCACCACCACGGGCTCGGGCTCGGGCTCGGGGGCCGCCGTGCTGGGCGGCAGCGTGGCCAACGGATCGACCGCCGACCTGACGGCCCTGATCCAAGGGTTCTATGGCGTCGTCGCCATCGGATGTGTGGTCACCAACTTCGCCACCATAGTCGGCACGACGAAAGCGAGCCTCTATCTCAATGGCGGCCGGGTCACCAACGGCTCGGCCACGATCACCTCGGCCCTGATCAGCGGGGCCGCCGCCGGCGTCGAGGCGTTGAAGGCCGCGACCGTCACCAATTTCGCGACCATCGACGGCCAAACCGGACCGGGCGTCGCGCTCGGCGATGGCTGCGTGCTGGTCAACGGGGCGGCCGGCGATGCCGCCGCCCTGGCCGAGGGCGCGACCGGTGTCGCCGTGACCGGGACCGCCGCCACCCTCCAGAACTTCGCGGCTGTCTATGGATCGGCCGGCGTGGCGGTCGACATGACCGGCGCGGGCGATGTGCTCGAGGTCGAGGCCGGCTGCGCCTTCTACGGGGCGGTGCTGGGCGGGGGCGGGACGCTCGACCTCGACAGCGGCACAGGGACGATCAGCGGCTTCAGCCACGGCGATGCGACGCTCTCCGGAGCCATCGCCCCGGCCACTTTCGACAACTTCGCCACTTTCGAGATCGCCGCCCCGGCCAGCTTCACCCTGACCGGCGCCGGGAGCCTCACCGCCGGACGCACGCTCGTGGACGGCGGCCATCTCGCGCTCGCCGGCACGCTGGCCAGCGCCGGAACCCTGGCCGTGACCCGAACCCTGACCGGGACCGGAACCCTGGCGCTGACCGCCGGGACGGCGGCGTTCCAGCCGGGGACCGTGCTGACCGTGGCCAAGATCACCCAGAGCGGCGGCGTGGCCAGCTTCACCGCCGCCTCGCTCACCGTGGCGCACCCGTGGATCCAGACGGCCGGGTCCGTGACCGTGGGCGCAGGCGACAAGGTGGTCTTCACCGGGACGGGAAATGTGTTCGACGGAACCCTGGCCGGGATCGGCGCGGTGGACTTCACCGCCGGCTCGGACACGCTCGCCGGAACCCAGCTGACGGCGACGAGCATCGTCGTGACCGGAGCCGCCGTCACCCTTTCGGGCGCGCTCGGTCTCTCCCACACCGTGAAGGTCACCTCGCCCAGCCTCAGGGTGGCCGCGGCCGGCGCGACCCTTTCAGGGGCGGGCACGCTGGAACTGACCAACGTCGCCACCAACGCGCTGAAGGGCGGGGCCTTGACCAACGGCGCCAGGATCCGGGGGGCGGGTCTGATCAGCGTCAGCGGCCTCACCAACAGCGGGACCATCGACGCCGATTTCACCAACCTTCTCACGCTCAGCGTGGGGACGAGCACCATCACCAATTCCGGGATCCTCGAGAGCACCGCCTCCGGCGGCCTGACCCTCGCCAGCGCCCTGGCCAACACCGGCGCCCTCGTCGTCAACAAGGGAGTCCTGACGGCCAGCCGCGCGGTCACCGGGACGGGGACGGTGAGGATCGGCGGCGGGACGGCCGACTTCGCCGCGGCTTTCAGCCAGAATGTCGCCTTCACCTCGACCACCGGCGTGCTCGAACTGGCCCAGTCGGTTTCCTACACCGGCCATATCTCCGGCTTTTCCAAGACCGGGACCACGTCGCTCGACCTCGTCGACATCGGCTTCGTCAGCGGAACCACCAAGGCCAGCTACAGCGGTACGACCGCCTCGGCCCTGCTCACCGTCACCGACGGAACCCACACCGCCAAGATCCACCTGACCGGAAACTACACCGCCTCGACCTGGACGCTCTCCAGCGACGGTCATGGCGGGACCAAGGTGGTCGACCCGACCCCTTCCATTCAGCCGCTGATCAGCGCCATGGCCGGACTCGGCGGCGGAGCGGGCGCGACGGCGACGGCGCCGCCGATACGGGAAAGGGCGCCGTTCACCGTCCTGGTCAGATCGGCCTGACCCCCGCGCCTCACTTGCCGTGCGGGCGGTCGATATCCGAAACGACGTACCACGCCATCTTCCACGAGCTGTCAGGCTGGCGGCGGAATCCGGCGATGAAGTTGACCTTTTGGCTCGTCGGCGCATGGGCGTGGGTCCCATCCTGGCGATAGACCGAACGATAGACGGCCATGTCGCCCGCCGCGGCCACGTCGACGCTCTCCGAGATCATCGCCACTCGCCACGCCCGGTCCGAGGCGAAGCCTTTCCTGAATCCGGCCCGATCGGCGGTGATCCCCGTGGTGTTGGGCTGCCGGGTCGCGATGACCACCACGTCGGGGGCGTCGAAGGCGGTGGCCCTGACCGCATCGTGGGCGTTGATGCCGGCGATAGCCTGAGCCACGTCGGCCCTGATCTCGCGGGCGATCCGGGCCGTATCGGCAGCCGGCGCGGCCTGGACATGGCCGCCGAGGCTCGCGGCCGCCAGGGCCAGCGAGGGGATCATCGTTGTTCTCATCCAGATGGTCGACATAGTGCAGCTCCCTCCATGACAAGCGGCGAGATGGCCACGGCGCCGCCGCGGAGTCGTCTTCGTGGCCGTCGTATTTTTGTGAAAAATTTCCTGCCGCGGCGCCCGACCGGCGCGGGGCGGCGGCGCCGGATTGCGGCGCCATGGCGGCGGATTCTATGCGATGAGTCCGGCCTTGTCGTTGTGCTGGGGTCCGCGATGGAACGCCAGGTGTTCGGTTTTGCGGGCTTCGAGCTGGAGCCACGCGAGCGCCGGTTGAGCCGGGCCGGCCGCGCCATCGCGCTCACGCCCAAGGTGTTCGACCTGCTGGTGCTGCTGGTCGAGCACGCCGGCCATGTGCTGACCAAAGACGACCTGTTGGAAGGGCTGTGGCCCGGCCGTCTGGTGACGGAATCCAACCTGACCAAGCATATGTGGCTGCTTCGCAAGGCGCTCGGCGAGGAGGGCGAGGAACTCGGCCTGATCGAGACCGTGTCGAAGGTCGGCTACCGCTTTCGCGCGCCGGTGACGTGTTCAGTGGCGCCGGCCGAAGGTCTGGAGGCAAGTCCGGTCGCAACGCCCTTTCGCGCCCGGGTCGCCGGCAGGGCCTCCTGGATCGCCGGCGCGGCCGTGCTGACCCTCGCCGCTCTGGCGGTTCTCATCGTCGCGCCGCGACTGGCGTCGCCGCCCTTCGCGGGGGGGACAGACAAGGCGGTCAGCGTGGTGACGCTGGACAACCTGTCGCGGGATGCGCGCGCGGCGTGGATCGGCCCGGCGCTTGTCGAGACGCTCGGCACCGAGATCGGTCTGGGCGCTCAGGTCCACGTCACGCCCGGCGACCTGGCTAAACCCGTCCTGGCCGGGTTCCCCCTGCCCGGGGCCGGCGGCTACGCCGCGCCAAGTCTGGCGGCCCTGCGCACCCGCCTGGGCGCGGACTATGTGCTCAGCGGCGGCTATCTGGTCTCAAGCGACGATCCGGACGCGCCCATCCGCCTCGACTTGACACTGCAGGCGACCCGCGGCGGCGCGGTGATCAACTTCACCCGCAGTGGCAAGGTTTCCGAGCTGCCGGCGCTGGTGGCGGCGATCGGCGCCGACCTGCGCCGGCGCCTGGGCGCGGGCGCCGACCGCTCCGGCGATATCAGGATGGCCGCCAACCTCGAGGCGCCGAGCATCGAGGTGATGCGACGCGTCGGGGTCGGCCTCGAAGCCTTGCGCCGGCACGACGCGGCCGGCGCCCGGGACGAATTCCTCGAGGCGGTGGCGCAGGCCCCCGGCTACGCCCCGGCCTACGCATGGCTCTCCCAGGCGTGGTCGGCCATGGGCTACCAGGCCAAAGCGCGGGCCGCCGCCGAACAAGCCGCCGCTCTCGACGCCGGCCTGCCCGAGCCGGTGCGCCTGGCCATCGAGGCCCAGCGCCGGACCGCCGAGTTTGACTGGACCGGCGCCGCTCAGGCCCTGCGCCGTCTGATCACCCTGCGCCCGGGCGACCCGGAGCCGCGCCTGCAGTTGATCAGCGTCCTGCTCTCGGCCGGCCAGCCCGACGCCGCCGGCGCCGCGCTTGCGGGCCTGCGGGCTTTGCAAGGCTCGGCGCCGGGCGATGCGCGCCTCGAACTCGCCGCCGCCACCATCGCCGCCCACCGGGATGACGACAAGGCGCGGGCCGATCACGCCGCACGGGCCCTGACCCTCGCGCGGGCGGCGCACGAACCGGGGCTGGCCGGGAATGCCGAGACCCAACTGGCCGTCGCTCTGGAAGGGGTTCGGCCCGCCGACGCCGACCGCCTGTTGCGTCAGGCCGTGGTCGACTACGCCGCCATCGGGGATCCCCATGGCCAGGCGTGGGCCCGCCAGAATCTCGGCAACCTGTGGTCGGGGCGAAACCCGGCCAGGGCGCGGACCGAGTACGCGCTGGCCATGACCGCCTACCAGAACATCGGCGACGAAGGCGGCGTCGCGGCCATCTACAGCAATCTCGGCGACATGATGTGGACGGCGGGCGATCGCGATGGCGCCGAAACCGCGGCCCGTCATGTTCTGGACATCCGCCAAAAGACCGACGACGTCGCCGGCCAGGCCTGGGCCTGGGCGGCCCTGGCCATCGAGAAGAGCGACGAGGCGGACGACGACGAGGTTCTCGTCGACTTCAGGCGCGCCGTCGCCCTTGACCACAAGGCCGGCGCCCACGCCCACCTCGGCTTCACCCTGCTGTCGCTGAGCGACGACCTGCGCCTGCGTGGCGAGTTGGCCGAGGCGGCGCAGACCTGCGCCCAGGCCCAGAGCGAATATGCCGCTCTCGGCGACGCGGCCGGCCGCGCCGGGGCCGATTTCGAATGCGCCCAGATCGCCCTCGACCGGGGCGACGTCGTTGCGGCCGAGGCTGGAGTTAAGGCTGCTCGGGCGGCGGCGCAGGCGCATGGCGACACCATGACGCTCGCCAACGCCGACCTGCTCGCCGGGCAGATCGCCCTGGGCGAGCGTCACGCGGCGCCGGCGGCGGTGGATTTCGAAACCGCGGCAAAGGAATTCACCGGCGGCGGCATGACGACGGGACAGGCGCTCGCCGCCAGCTTCCTGGCGCTCGCCGACCAGGCCCTCGGCCGGCCCAAGGCCCGCGACGCCGCGGCGGCGGAGGCCCGCGCCCTGCGCTCGCGCATCACCGAGCGCCAGGAAGTGTTCGCCGCCGACATCGCGGTGGCCCAGCTGGACGGGGAGACCGGATCGCCGTCAGCGGCCGACGCCGCCCTCCAGACCCTGGCAGCCAGCGCCGCCAAGCGCGGATGGGTGAGCCTGGCCCTGGAGGCCCGCCTGGCGGCCATCGAAGTTCTCGCTCACCCTGGCGATGGTGCGCATGCCCGCGCCCTGCGCCAGGCATTGACGGCCGAGGCGCGCCGATCCGGCTTCAACTGGATACTGCGCCGCCTGGGCTGAGCCCGTTTCTCCTTCCCCTGGATGGGGAAGGTGGCCTCGCGAAGCGAGGTCGGATGGGGTGGGGCCGCGTCCCCCACCCGTCCCGCTTCGTGGTCCACCCTCCCCATGAAGGGGAGGGAGGAAAGCTATTTCAAATACATAGCCTCCTTCCCGTCGATCGGGAAAGTGGCCTCGCCCCCAGTCCGACCAAAGGTCGGCCCGACGGAAGGCTCCGCGAGGTCGGAGAGGGCAGGGGGCAGGCTAGCCCCCCAGCCGCCAGCCGGCCGCCGCCGCCATGCGAGTGAAGAACTCGCTCTCGTAGGCGGCCTCGGGTTCGGCGCGGACCATTGAATCGATCACCTTGGCGTCCTCGCCGACCAGGATCCGCCAGCGGTCCTCGCGCACTCCGTCGAGGATGATCGCGGCGGCCTCGGCGGCGCTCGTCGGGGCCTCGTCGCGGAAGCGGCGCTGCATCTCGGTGGACAGGGCGGCCAGCTCGGCGTCGGAGAGGGCGGCGGCGTCCATGCCCATGGCCGCCAGCCGGGCGCGGGCCTGGGCGATGCCGGCCGAACCCAGGGTGTCGGATTCGTCGCCGGTGAGCACCTTGCGGGAGTTGGCGACGATCTCGGTGCCGATGTGGCCGGGCATGACCACGGAGACCTTGATGTGGGGGGCGTTGACCTCGAGATCGGCCATGAGGGCCTCGCTGAAGCCCCTGACCGCGAACTTGGCGGCGGCGTAGGCGGTGTGCGGCCGGCGCGGGCCCAGCGAGGCCCAAAAGCCGTTGACGCTGCTGGTGTTGACGATGTGCGCCTCGTCGGCGGCCATCATCATGGGCAGGAAGACGCGCACGCCGTTGTAGACCCCGCCCCAGCACACATCGAAGGTCTTCTTCCACTCGCCCTCGTCGCCGGCCACGAAGCTGCCGCCCCCGCCGATCCCGGCGTTGTTGAAGAGCAGATGGACCTTGTCGGTCTGCTGATCCCTGGCCGTGGCGGCGGCGAAGGCCTCCATGGCGGCGCGGTCGGACACATCGGCCACGAAGGTGGTGACCCGCGTCCCCTGGGCGGCCGCTTCCTCGCACTGGGCCTTGGTGGTGGCCATGTTCGCGGCCGAGACATCGCACATGGCGACATTGCAGCCTTCGGCGACGAGGGCCCTGGCCAGCTCGCGGCCCATGCCGGTGCCCCCGCCGGTGATCACCGCGAGCTTTCCCGTGAAGTCCTTCATCCGCCGCGCCTCGTTTTGTCCGAATTCGACACATCCTTAAGGGCAAATCGGCCACAGGGTGAAGCTCTTATGGCGGCCTCGCGCCAGCGTGGCCTTGACGATTCACGCCGCTGGAGCAAAATCGCCGCAGCGAGGCGCGAAGCCCCGGGGGAAGATCATGAAAATCGTGTTGCCGTCGAAATCCGGCGCGCTTGCGCCCATGGGCGTGGCCGCCCTTCTCGCGTCGTCGTGCCTGACGGCCGCTCCGGCCCGCGCCGCCGATGCCGCGGCGACCGGTGGCCAGACCGCGGTGGCCGAAATCATCGTCACCGCCGAGAAGCGCTCGGAGAACATCCAGAA
>DASZKO010000094.1:0-2310 GCA_035605655.1 Caulobacteraceae bacterium
CTGCCGCCGGACCTCGTCGGCAAGATCGACGAGGCGGTGGCCACGGCCCGTCCCGCCACCGGCTATGGCCTCACTGAGACTTGCGGGATCATCACCTCGGTTTCGGCCGACTTCTTCATCAACAAGCCCGACAGCGCCGGACCGGTGATGCCGGACTTCGAGTACAAGTGCGTCGAAGACGATGGCCAGGCGGTGGCCGACGGCCTCATCGGGGAACTGTGGGTGCGCGGCGCCCAGGTGATCAAGGGTTATCTCAACCGGCCCGAGGCCACGGCCGAGGCGATCACTGACGGCTGGTTCCACACCGGCGACATCGCCCGCGTCGACGCCGACGGCTTCCTCTACATCGTCGACCGCAAGAAGGATATGATCCTGCGCGGTGGTGAAAACATCTACTGCGCTGAGGTCGAGGCGGCCGCCTATCGCTATCCGGCGGTGGCTGAATGCAGCGCTTTCGGCGTACCGGACGCGCGTCTTGGTGAGGAAGTGGCCCTGGCGGCCGTGGCCCATCCCGGCCGGAGCCTGACGGCAGAGGGCCTTCGCGAGCACTTCATGGCGACCATCGCCCGCCACAAGGCGCCCCGTTACATCTGGATCCTCAGCGAGCCCCTGCCGCGCAACGCCAGCGGCAAGTTCCTGCGCCGCGAACTGCGCGAGCGCCTGTCGATCTCCGAGGCGGCCTGAGAGGCCTTAGGCCAGGTCTTTGGCCAACTCCGCGCGCGAGGCTTCGCTGACGATGGCCTGATGGCCGTAGTTCGGGTGATCGGCACCCAGGCGCCGTCTTAGGCCCTGGCGGCGATCGCCGTCCAATCGATTGATCAGATGGCGCCGATAGAGCCGCTCAATGAGCGCCGCGCGCCGGACCTGGCGACATGCGGATGGTGACGTCCGCGCGACGACGCAGCGGCTTGGCCTCGCCGCCCGCCACGGTCGCCCCCGCAGCCCCGGCTGCGGCCACGCGCACGGGTGCGGCGCCGAAGCCGTTCCGACCAAGCGCCCGCGTCACCGAATCCGCCCGCCGCTCCGATAGCGTCAGGTTGGCGCCCGGAGCGCCGACAGCGTCGGCCAGGCCGACCACGTCGACATCGCTCACCCGGCATCCGCTCGAGCGCCTGCGGGCCGAGGCGAACAGCCGCTCGGCCTCACGGGTCACGCTCGCAGAACCGGGCTCGAAATAGATCGGAAAGGCGATGTCCGCGCAGCCTTGCGGCGTGGCGATCAGGGGTCCGGCATAGTGCGAACGGCTGGTTTCGCATCCCGCCAGAGCCAGGATGACCAAGGCCGCCGCCAGCCTCTCAGTCCGAGTCACCGCCCAAGCCTCGCCCGTTGATAGCCGACATTGAACGCCGATCGGCGCGGATCGCAATAGCAGGGCGAAATCGGAACCTCGGCCGGGTGGGCTTCGTTTTTTGGTTGAAGGAGGTTGCAGCATGACGAACTGGATCACGTCGCCCCCATGGGCCAGGTGCCCGGCGCCAGCCCCCGCCGTCGCGCAGGCCGCGCAGGCCCCGCGCGCGGAACTCGACGCCGCCTACCGCAAGGGACGCCGGGACGGGGCCAAGCGCCGGCACGGCTCGCCGTTCCTCGCCTTCATTGGCCTGATCGCCTTCGCCGCGATCGTCTTGATGGTCTACCTCGCAGCTCAGACCGGATCGTTCTCGAACGGCGGCGCCGTGGTGGACAACAATCTGTCGAACGCCTCACAGCGCGTGCAAGCGCCGTTCAAGAACGCCGAATCAAAGGCCGGAAACGCCCTGGAAAACGCCGGTCAATCGCTGAAACAGAAGGCGGGCGATCGGAGTCCTAATCCGTGAGGTCCAGGCCTTGAGTGGCTTGATGATAGGAACTGGGCGCAGAGCCTAGTTGGGACTGATCAGCGCTTTCGGCGCGGCGCATCGCCTTCAAGGAAGCTGCGCACGGCAGCGCCAAGGTATCTCGGATTGCGCACGGCCAGCACGCCGGCGGCTAGGGCCGCGGTAACGGCGGTGATTGGCGTGTCCTTGAAGAAATTGATGATCCGCTCGGCGGCGTCCTTGCCCCTAGGGCGGATCCTGGCGGGCTTGGCCCTGGCCGCGATTGCCGCCGCGACGCCCATCAAAAGGACCAACAGGGCGGCCGCGCCGGCCACCACAGCGGCCGCGCCGGCCGGACCTGCCGCCGGCCGCACCACGGCGTAGAGGGCAAACGCCAGCGCCACTACGAATATGGACGCGCTGGTGGCGAGAATCGCCGCGGCCGCGAGCGCGATCCCAACCCGTCCCAGTATGAGCTTGATCACCTGTCGCGGTTGGAAATCAGAAGGCCGAGGAT
>DASZKO010000103.1:0-35760 GCA_035605655.1 Caulobacteraceae bacterium
CTGTCCATCGAGCCGCCGATGTCGAAGAAGATCAGCACCTTGATGGTGTTGCGCCGTTCCGGCTGCATGATCAGGTCGAGATAGCCCTTGTTGGCCGTCTCCTTGATCGTGCCCTTCATGTCCAGCTCGTCGGGCGCACCCTGGCGGGCGAACTTGCGCAGGCGGCGAAGCGCGATCTTGATGTTGCGGGTGCCCAGCTCGACGCTGTCGTCGAGGTTCTTGTACTCGCGCTTGTCCCACACCTTGATCGCCCGGCCGTGACGGCCCTTGTCCTGGCCGATGCGGATACCCTCGGGGTGGTAGCCGTTGGCCCCGATGGGGAAGTTGCGGCCATTGCCCCTGGAATTCTCGTCGCCTTCCTCGTCGCCGTCGCCTTCGCCGCGGCCCTGCTTCATCCGCTCCTGAAGCATCTCCATGAGCTTGTCGAAGCCGCCGAGGGCCTCGATCTGCCGCTTCTCCTCCTCGGTGAGGAAGCTCTCGGTCAGCCGCTTCAGCCACTCGGTGGGAATGTCGGCGGCCTTTTCCGGCGAGATCAGCTCGAGGCCTTTGAAGACATGGCCGAAGACCACGTCGAAGCGGTCCAGGTGTTTCTCGTCCTTCACCAGGACGGTGCGCGAGAGATAGTAGAAGTCCTCCACCCGGCGGTCGATGACCGCCTTGTCCATGCCCTCCATGAGCATCAGGTATTCTTTCAGCGTGACCGGCACCTTGGCGGCGCGAAGCTCGGTGAAGAAGCGCATGAACATCGGTGGCGGTCTCGGCGGGCGCGGTCGAACAGTCGTTTGAGGATGGGGTTCGGCGGCCGTTCTGTCCAGAGGCCTCAGCCGCGGCTGAGGATGAACTCGGGGTCGCGGGTCGCCCCCACCACGAAGACATAGTCGCCGACTTTTCGAAAGCCGTGCCGCTCGTAGAGCCGCTGGGCGCCGACGTTCTGCGAGAAGACGCCGATCCACAATCGCCGTGGGCTGTCGCGTTCCAGCCATGCCAGGGCTTGGGCGAGGAGGCGCGTGCCCAGCCCCTCGCCCTGGCCGGTTCGGCTGACGTAGATGCGCTTGAGTTCCCCGCACGCGGCCGTCACCTCCGGGTGAGGCAATCCGCATGGGCCGGCCACGGCGTAGCCGACCGCCTCGCCCTCACGCTCCGCCAGCCAATGGGCCATGGCCGGATCGGCGAGTTCGCCGGCAATCTTTTCTTCGGTATGGGTCGAGGCGATGAAGGCGGCGAGATCCTCGGCCGGGTAGAGATGGCCGAAAGCGTCGGCGAAAGTCTTTGCTCCCAGCGCCGCCAGAAGCGGGGCGTCGCAAGCCCGGGCGCGGCGAATCGTGGTCTTCGTCATGGTGAAGTGGCGGCTCGACGTTTAAGGAACGGGGCATGGATTTGGCCCTCTATAGCCATCGCGACATGACCTTGCACCGTCCGCGGCCCCGTCATCCCGAGCGCCCCGAACGACTGGCCGCCGTGCTGGGCGCCGTCGACGACGCCTCCGATCTCCATCTGGATCGCAGGGAAGCCCCGAAAGCCAAGTTTTCCGACCTCGCCCTGGTCCACGACGCCGCCTTCGTGGCGGCGATCGAGGCCCTCATTCCGGCCGAGGGCGTCGTCTTCGCCGATCCCGACACTCAGGTCTCGCCGGGCAGCCTGACGGCGGCCTTGCGGGCGGCCGGGGGGGCCGCCGCGGCGGCCAGGGCGGTGGCGGCCGGCGAGGTCGGGCGGGCCTTCTGCGCCGTGCGGCCGCCGGGCCATCATGCCGGGCCGGGCAAGGCCATGGGATTTTGCCTGTTCTCCAACATCGCCATCGCCGCGCGGGCGGCCCAGGGGGCGGGGCGGGCGCGAGTGGCCATAGCCGATTTCGACGTCCACCACGGCAACGGCACCCAACAGGTCTTCGAGGCTGATCCCGCCGTCTTCTTCGCCTCGATTCATGAATGGCCGGCCTATCCGGGAAGCGGCCTGCCCGGCGAGACCGGCGTGGGTAACATCGCCAACGCCACGGTGGCCCCGGGCGCCACCCGCGGCGCCTGGCGGGCGGCCTTCGAGGGCCTGGTCGCCCGGATTGACGCCTTCGCGCCCGACATCATCCTCATCTCGGCGGGGTTCGACGCCCACGCCCGGGATCCCATGGCTCAGCAGTCGCTCGAGGCCGAGGACTACGCCTGGGCGACGCGGGCTCTCGTCGAGGTGGCGGACCACCGCTGCGGCGGGCGGATCGTGTCTTCGCTGGAAGGCGGCTACGATCTCGAGGCGCTCGGAAGCTCGGCGCTCGCCCACATCCGCGCTTTGGGCGGAGGCTGAGGCCTATGTTCGAGGGGGCGCAAACATCAGGGGCGGTGATTCTCGCTCGCCACGGCCGGCCGGCCCTGTCGCGGCGGACCCTCCTTTCGGCCGACGACTACCGCGACTGGTGGGCGACCTACGAGGCCGGCGGCCTGAAGGCCGGGCAGGTGGTCCCGGAGAACCTCAAGGCCATCGCCGTGGAGGCCGGGGCGATCATCGCTTCGACGCGGCGCCGTTCGGTCGAGACAGCGACCCTGCTGGGAGCGGGGCGGGAGTTCCATTCCGACGCCATGTTCATCGAAGCGCCCTTGCCGCCGCCGCCCTGGCCGCGTTGGCTGAAGTTGCCGCCGATGGCCTGGGGCTTCCTGGCGCGCGTGTGGTGGTGGTTCCTCAATCATCATCCGAACGAGGAATCCCGTCTGGAGGCCGAGAAAAGGGCCGAGGAGGCGGCCGGCCGCCTGATCGAAGTGGCGGGCGGCGGCCGGGACGTGCTGGTCCTCGCCCATGGCTTCTTCAACGCCATGATCGCCCGTGCCCTGCGCCGGCGCGGCTGGCGGTGCACCCTCAACGGCGGCTACGGCTATTGGGCGGCGCGCCGTTTCGAGGCGCCTAGCGGGCGACCCTCGCCCTCGGCTAGGGTGACCGCGCAGTAGAATTCAGGCCCCCATGACCGACGCCCCCGACATCTCCAAGCTTTCCTTCGAAGCCGCCCTGACCGAGCTGGAGCGAATCGTCGCAGAGTTGGAGTCCGGGAAGGCCGAGCTCGAGCGCTCCATCCAGGTCTATGAGCGTGGCGCGGCCCTGAAGGCCCATTGCGAGGCCAAGCTCAAGGAAGCGCAGCTGCGGGTGGAGAAGATCGTCGTCGGTCCGGGCGGGGCGGAAGGCGTCGAGCCGGCGACCTTCTCGTGAGCGCTGGGACCGGCCCGCTCGGGCGGCGCATCGCCGAGGCCGCCGATCTGGTCACTGTCGCCCTGGACGAGCTTCTGCCGCGCGCCGACGGCCCCGAGGCGCAGCTGACCGAGGCCATGCGTTATGCCGCCCTAGGGCCGGGAAAGCGGCTCAGGCCTTTCTTCGTCCTCGAGACCGGGCGTCTTTTCGACCTGCCCGAGCGCTCGGTGCTGCGCGCCGCCTGCGCCCTGGAGCTGATCCACGCCTACTCCCTGGTGCACGACGACCTGCCGTGCATGGACGATGACGATCTGCGCCGCGGCCGTCCGACCGTTCACAAGGCCTACGACGAAGCCACCGCGGTCCTGGCCGGCGACGCCCTGCAGACGTCGGCGTTCGAGATACTCGCGCACCCGGACACCCACCCGGACGGGTCGATCCGGGCCGAGCTGGTCCGCCTCCTCGCCGTCGCATCGGGCGCCAAGGGCATGGCCGGCGGCCAGATGATCGACCTGCTGGGCGTACGCGATGACCTGGGAGCTGTTGCGCGGATGCAACGGATGAAGACAGGCGCGTTGATCGCCTGCGCCTTCGAACTGCCGCTGGCGATGGTCAAACCGACCAACTCCGAGCGCTCCGCCCTGGTCGGATTCGGCCGCGACATCGGCTTGGCATACCAGATTGTCGATGACGTTTTGGATGCCGAGGGCGACAGCGAAGCCATGGGCAAGGCGGCCGGCGGCAAGGACGCGGCGCGCGGAAAAGCCAACTACGTGACCCTTCTAGGGGTCGAGGCCGCCCGGGAACGGGTGGCCCTGCTCACCGTTCAGACAAAGGCTCATCTCGACCCTTTCGGGCCGCGCGGCCGGCATCTTGCGGCGGCTGTCGACTACGTACTCGATCGGCGAGCCTGACGCCGCGGCGCAAGAGCGAGAGCGTGTCCGCGACGACATAGTAGGTTCGGAACCTTGTGCCCACGCTGGCGATTGTTGGCGGCGACGCGGCGTTTCGTGCTAGAGCGGAATCGACCTAAGTCTCCCCTGGGCCGGGAGGCAAAAAGGATTGGAAAACAGTACCCAATGTCCTCTCCCACCCCGTTGCTGGATGCAGTGAATGAACCGCGCGACACGCGGGGCCTCGGCATCCAGGAGCTGAAGCAACTCGCCGACGAGCTTCGCTCGGAAACCATCCAGGCGGTGTCCAAGACGGGCGGCCATCTTGGGGCCGGCCTGGGTGTCGTGGAACTGACCGTGGCGATTCACCACGTTTTCGAAACCCCGCGGGACATCCTGATCTGGGACGTGGGCCACCAGGCCTATCCGCACAAGATTCTCACCGGCCGCCGCGACCGCATCCGCACCCTGCGCCAGGGCGGCGGTCTGTCCGGCTTCACCAAACGCTCGGAGAGCCCCTACGATCCGTTCGGCGCGGCCCACGCCGCCACGTCGATCTCCGCCGCGCTCGGCTTCGCGGTGGCCCGCGACAAGCGCGGTGACGACAACGCGGTGATCGCCGTCATCGGCGACGGCTCGATGAGCGCCGGCATGGCCTATGAGGCGATGAACAACGCCGCCGAGGCGACCCGCCGGCTGGTTGTCATCCTGAACGACAACGACATGTCGATCGCCCCGCCGGTCGGGGGGATGAGCGCCTATCTCGCCGGCCTGGTGTCCGGCGGGACCTATCAGCGTGTCCGCCGGTTCGGGCGGGGCGTGGCCAGCCACCTGCCGCGGCCGCTGAAGGACATGGCCCGCAAGGCGGAGGAATATGCCCGCGGCATGGCCACCGGCGGCACCTTCTTCGAGGAGCTGGGCTTCTACTACGTCGGACCGATCGACGGCCACAATCTCGAGCACCTGATTCCGGTGCTGAAAAACGTTCGCCAGATCCATGACAAGCCGGTGCTCGTTCACGTGGTTACCCAGAAGGGCAAGGGTTACGGCCCGGCCGAGAGCGCCGCCGACAAGCATCACGCGGTGGCCAAGTTCGACGTCATCACCGGCCAGCAAGCCAAGCCGGTGGTGACCGCCCCCAGCTACACCAAGGTCTTCGCCCAGGAACTGATCAAGCGCGCCGAGCGCGACGACAGGATCGTGGCGATCACCGCCGCCATGCCTTCGGGCACGGGTCTGGATCTGTTCGGCAAGCGGTTCCCCGACCGTACTTTCGATGTCGGCATCGCTGAACAGCACGCGGTGACCTTCGCCGCCGGCCTCGCCGCCGACGGGATGAAGCCTTTCGCGGCGATCTATTCGACCTTCCTTCAGCGCGGCTACGATCAGGTGGTCCACGACGTCGCCATCCAGGGCCTGCCGGTGCGCTTCGCCATCGACCGGGCCGGTCTGGTGGGGGCCGACGGGGCGACCCACGCCGGCAGCTTCGACATTGGCTATCTGGGCCAGCTCCCCGGCTTCGTGATCATGGCCGCGGCCGACGAGGCCGAACTGGCTCACATGATCGCCACGGCCGCCGAAATCGACGATCGCCCGAGCGCCTTCCGTTTTCCCCGTGGCGATGGAACCGGCGTGGCCATTCCCGACTACGCCGACGCTCTCGAGATCGGCCGTGGCCGCGTCATCCGCGAAGGGGCCGCGGCGGCGATCCTCTCCCTGGGCACACGTCTGGGCGAATGCCTCAAGGCCGCCGATCTCCTGGCGGCGCGCGGCTTTTCCACCACGGTCGCGGACGCCCGATTCGCCAAGCCCCTGGATCTCGATCTGATCCTTCGCCTGGCTCGTGAGCACGAGGTGCTGATCACCGTCGAAGAAGGGGCGGCCGGCGGCTTTGGGGCCTTCGTGCTCCACGCCCTTGCCGAGAACGGTGTCCTCGACCGCGGCCTGAAGGTGCGCACCCTGACCTTGCCCGACATCTTCCAGGATCACGACAAGCCGGAGGCCATGTATGCGGCCGCCGGCCTCGACGCCGAGGGGATCGTCCGCGCTACCGTCTCGGCCATCGGCGTCGAGCGCGCCATCAAGGGTCGCAGAGCCTAGGCTTTCATGGGCGGGGGCGGGCCCGGCCGGCCGATGATCGAACTTCGCGGCGCGGCCAAGCGCTATGGCGCGACGGCCGTCGGCCCCCTGGAACTCACCATCGGCGAGGGCGAATTCGTCGCCCTGCTCGGTGGCTCGGGGAGCGGCAAGACCACGACCCTGAAGATGATCAACGGCCTCGTTGTTCCCGACTCCGGCGAGGTGCGGATCGACAGCCGCCCGGCGAACGAGGGAGCGCCTCACCTTCTGCGCCGCCGGATCGGCTATGTGTTCCAGGAAATCGGGCTCTTCCCGCACCTCACCGTGGCCGAGAACATAGCCGTCGGCCCCCGCCTGGCTGGCTGGGAGAAAGCCAGGATCATGGCCCGGGGTGAGGAGCTCCTGCGGCTCGTCGCTTTGCCCGAGGATGTCGCTCACCGGCTCCCGACCGCGCTTTCGGGTGGACAGAGGCAGAGGGTCGGCGTCGCCAGGGCCCTGGCGGCCGGTCCAGCGATCATGCTGATGGATGAGCCGTTCGGCGCCCTCGACCCAGTCATCCGCGAAGGCCTGGGAGCGGACTACCGGGCCCTGCACGATCGGCTGGGCCTCACCACGGTAATGGTCACCCACGACGTCATGGAAGCCCTCCTGCTGGCTGACCGCATCGTCGTCTTGGAGGGAGGGCAAATCCTCGCCGACGGGGCCCCCGCCGCACTTCTTGCCGATCACCCGGCCCCGGCGGTGCGCGCCTTGATGGAGACGCCCAGGCGCCAAGCCGCGCGGGTCGAGGCCCTGGCCGCGCAGGGACGCGCGCCCTGATGGACGAGCGTTTCGCCGCCGCCGCGCGCCTGCTCCCGGGCTACCTTTCGCAGCATGTCCTGCTGAGCCTCAGCGCCCTTGTCCTCGGCGTTGTGATCAGCCTGCCCCTCGCGGTCGCGGCCAGCCGCAGCGCCGCTATCCGATGGCCGAGTCTCTTCGCCGCGAGCTTGGTCCAGACGATCCCCAGCCTCGCCCTTTTGGCCCTCTTCTATCCCCTGCTGCTGGCCCTTTCGGCGGTCAGCCGGTCCTGGTTCGGCCACGGTTTCCCGGCCCTCGGCTTCGGCCCGTCGCTCATGGCTCTCACGCTCTATTCGATGCTGCCGATCCTTCGGAACACTGTCACCGGGCTCACTGGCGTCGACCGGGCGGTGGTCGAGGCGGCTCAGGGCATGGGCATGACCGATGTTCAGAGACTCTTCCGAATCGAGCTGCCGCTGGCCGCGCCGGTGATCATGGCCGGGGTGCGCACCGCCGCGGTGTGGACCATCGGCGCCGCCACACTGGCCACCTCCGTCGGCCAGACTTCGCTCGGCAACTACATCTTCTCCGGGCTGCAGACCGAGAACTGGGTGCTGGTGCTGTTCGGCTGCGCCGCCGCCGCCGCCCTGGCGCTCAGCGCCGACCAGTTGCTCGGCCTGATTGAATGGGGCCTGGCCTCGCGTCGCCGCTGGGGGGTGTGGGCCGGAAGCGTCGGCCTCGTCGCCGGCGCGGCCCTGGCGCTGTCGCCCCTGGCGGCCGTTGGGAACGGTCCAACCTATCGAATCGGCGCCAAGAACTTCTCCGAACAGGCGATCCTCGCCCAATTGATCGCCGCGCGCCTGCGCTCCGCGGGCGCCCGTAGCGAGATCAGGGATGACCTCGGCTCGGCGGTGATCTATCGCGCCCTCGCCGCCGGAGAGATCGATGTCTACGTCGACTATTCCGGCACTCTGTGGGCCAATGTTCTCAAGCGCACGGACAATCCGGGCCGCGCGGCGGTTCTCGCCGGGCTGAAGAGCAGCCTGGCCCGGCGTGATGGGGTGCTGCTGCTGGGGCCGCTCGGATTTGAGAACGCCTACGCCGTGGCCATGCGCGCCGATCGCGCCCGCACCCTTGGTATCAGCAGCCTCGACGATCTCGCCAGCCACGCGCCGAGCCTGACCCTGGGCTCCGACCTGGAATTCCTGTCCCGTCCGGAATGGGCGGCGGTGGCGAGGGCCTACGGTCTGAAGTTTGGCAAGCTGACCTCGTATCAGCCGACCTTCATGTACCGCGCCCTCGCCGACGGTGAAGCCGACGCGATCTCGGCCTTCTCCAGCGACGGGCGCATCGAGGCCGATCATCTCACCGTGCTCACCGATCCGCGGCACGCCCTGCCGCCCTACGACGCGGTGATCCTGGTCTCGCGGCGAAAGGCGAACGATCAGCGCTTGCTGGGGGCTTTGCGGCCCCTCGTCGGGGCGATCGGGGTGACGGCCATGCGCGAGGCCAACTATAGCGTCGACCGGGACGCCGACAAATTGACGCCGGCGCGGGCGGCGATCAATCTGGCGCTCGCCGCAAGATTGCAGACGCGGGCGAGCCCCGGGCGCTAGATCACGATGACTTCTTTTCCTCAACCCGCTCTAGAATTGCGGTCATGATTCTGCGCCGCTCCTCCGTGGCCCCGACCGCCTGGCTCGAGGCGTTCGATGCCCCGGCCTGCCTCGCCGGCCTTGACGGCGCGATCAAGGCGACCAACCCGGCGTGGCGCGCCTCGATCGGCGTCGGTGGACGCCTGCCAGCCGATTGGAACCTATACGGCGCTTTCAACGCCGCTCGGACCGCCGGGCGCGGCGTCGCGGCCGCTCATGTGGCCGGCGCGGAGCGCAAAGTTCTGGCGAGCCGGCTCACCCAGGATCTCCTGCTTGTGCGGGTGGAAGACGCCGGCGAGCGGGTCGCGGTCAGGCCGGCCGTCCAACTCGACGCCTTCACTCACGACTCGCCGTTCGGCGCCGCCCTCATCGCCGGCCCCGATCCCTTCACCGGAGAGATCGTCGAGGTCAATTCGGCCATGATGGCTATCGCCGGCCCGGCGGCGAGGCCCGGCGCCAGGCTCGGCGACCTGATCGCCGCCGCCAGCCTTGAAGAAGCACCCATCGCGGGCCCGGGGTCGGGGCCCTTGGAGGTGAAACTGGCCGCCAATCCGGAGCGGACGGTCCATCTCTACCTGACCGCCGCCCCCGCCGGCTCGCTGGTCTATCTCCACGAGGTGACCGAGCAGAAGCAACTCCAGTCCCGTCTGGCGCAGCGCAACCGGATGGAGTCGGTCGGCCAGTTGGCCGGTGGAGTGGCTCACGATTTCAACAATCTGCTCTCGGCCATCCGGCTCAGAACCGATGAGCTGCTGCTGCGCCATTCCCTCGGCGATCCGTCGTTCGACAGCCTGGCCGAGATCCGAGAAACCGTGGAAAGGGCCGCCGGCGTGGTCCGCCAGCTTCTCACCTTCTCGCGCAAGGCGACCCTGCAGCGGGAGGTGATCGACCTCGGCGCCGCGCTCACCGACACGGCCGTCCTTCTGCGCCGGCTGGTCCGCGAGGATGTGGCGCTGAAGATCGACTATGGCCAGAACCTTCCGCTCGTCAGAATCGATCGTTCGCAGCTGGAGACCGCGATCATTAATCTGGTGGTCAACGCCCGGGACGCCCTGCGCGCCAAGGGCGGCGGCCAAGTCAGCATCAAGACCGCCCGCCTCGATCTCGGCGCCGCCCGCGCTCTCGGCTACGCCGGTCCCGACAACGCGGAACTGGCCTTGCTGGAGGTTGCCGATGATGGACCGGGCATTGCCACGGAGGCTTTGGCCAAGATCTTCGAGCCCTTCTTCACCACCAAGCCACTGGGCGAGGGAACCGGGCTAGGCCTGGCCACGGTGTACGGCGTGGTCAAGCAGGCGGAAGGCTGGATCGCGGCCGATTCGACGCCGGGGGAGGGGGCGGTGTTCCGGATTTTCTTGCCGGCCTATGTCCCGCCCCTGGCCTTCGAGCCCGCGCCCGCCGCCCAGGCGCCGCGGCCCGCGCCGCGCGATCTCTCCGGGGTCGGACGGATTCTGTTCGTCGAGGACGAGGCTACGGTGCGTGGCATCGCCGCCCGCCTTTTGCGCGCCCGCGGCTACGACGTCATCGAAGCGGCGGATGGCGAGGAGGCCCTGGCTCTGGCCAAGACCCACGCCGGAACCATCGACCTGATGATCTCCGACGTCATCATGCCTGGCATGGACGGGCCGACCTTGCTGAAGGCGGCAAGGCCCTGGCTCGGCGAGGCTCCCGTGATGTTCATCTCCGGCTACGCGGAGGCCGAATTTTCCGAGCTCCTCGAGGGCGAGGCCGGGGTTTCCTTCCTGCCCAAGCCGCTCAGCATCCAGAGCCTGGCCGAACGGGTGAAGGCCCAGTTGCGCCCCCCCGGCCGCGCGGCGTGAGCGACGGGCCGCCGCCGCGCGAGCGTCCGACGGCGCGGGTTCTTCTCCTCGACCCCGACGATCGCATCCTGCTGATGAAAGGCCGTCTGCCGAGCAGCCCCGATTCGGCCGGCGCGTGGTTCACCATCGGCGGCGGCGTCGAGCCCGGCGAAAGCCTCTATGAGGCGGCTGCCCGCGAAGTTCGGGAGGAGACCGGCTTCACAAGTGTTGAACTGGGGGCGATCGCCTGGTGCGGCGAAGTGACGCTGCTCGACCGCAAGCTGCGCCCGGTGCTGGTCAAGGACACCTTCATCCTCGCCCGCTGCGGCGGCGGTGAGATCAGCCGCGCCGGCTGGCAGGCGCTGGAGCGCGAATTCGTCGACGATGTGCGCTGGTGGCCCATGGCCGAACTCGAGGCGACGACAGAGCCCGTTTGGCCTGCCGACCTCGCGGCCCGCCTGCGACGGTTGCTGGGATAGATGGGCTAAAGGTCAACAAATACAACAGAGTGGTAGCAATTCCGGTCTGATGCGGCAGCGCGCTTCGCGAACCTCGATGTGCCTGTACATCGGTCAACTCCGTCCCCGACTCGATCAGGCGGCCCCGCGCGAACGATCGTCGAGCGGGCGGCTTGCCGGCCCAGCCCACGCGTGCGTCCGTTAGGCGCGGCATCGGAGAGATGTGAGCGCCAACATCGAAAGGCCGGACAGGGAACGGGGTGCGGTCATGCGTCGCGGGCGCTCGTATGGCGAGGCCTTGCGAGTCGAGCTAAATTCAGCTGTCCGCTCAGGGTGGGTTTTCGGTTGGTTTTCTAGGCATACTCGGTGGTTGCGTGGTTCTAAGTAAGCCCGCGGCCCCCGAGGGGGGCAATAACTGATGGCAGCGTTCTCGTTCGCGTACAATCCGTTCGTCGTCCTTCCCGTATCGCTTCGCGCCACCAGCCGCGACGTCGAGGAAGCTTATCAGCGTCGCTTGGCCGCGCGGCCGCAGGATCAAGCCGCGCTCGGCCGCGCCAGGACTCTGCTTCTCGAACCGGATAGCCGTCTCGCGTCCGAAGTCGCGTGGCTGATCGATGTCGGCCCGCGCGAAGCGGTGGCCCTGTTGGGCGCCATGGCGGGCGGCAACGAAGCCGCCCTGCTCGAAGCTCTCGCCAACCAGCCGCCGCTGACCCGCGCCAACGTCGCCGCCGACGCCTGCGCCCGCCTGCGCTCGACGGCTTTCCTGAGCCCGCTGGCCGCGGCTCATCGGGCGCTCGACGTCGGTGTTCTGAGCGAACTCATCAACCAGATCCACGCCGCCATCCCGATGCCGGCGGTCAACCCCCGCCAGCTCGACGCGGCGCTCGCCGCGATGCGAATGCTGCACGCCAGCGCCGCCATGGTAGCGATCAGCGCTCAGTCGGACCCGGCCGCCGCCCTGGCGATGATCACCGACCGGCCGGACGCCGAAAGCGCCTTTGTCACCGAGCTAAACTCCCAATTCCAGGTTCGCTTCCCGCCGGCCGCCGCTGCTGCGCCCGTTTCGGAAATGCCCCATGAGGGCGTTCCGAACCCCGCCGAGGAATGGTTCAATCGGGAACGCCGGACGCCTTCGCCCATCACCCCCGATCACGAGCATCATCCCGGCTGGGGTGAGGGTCCGGACGCCCACGCCGCGGCCGCCGCGGCGTTCATGGATGCGCAGATCGTCTTTTCCGCTCCGGACCGCTTCCACACCTTCGGTAACGCCCGGCGCGTGCGGCGCGTGCTCTATGTGGTCGGCGGGGCGCTCTCGGCCATGATCCTGGTCTATCTCGTGTTCGGCAAGCCGACCGATTCGGTAGCCAGCGACGCGGCCAGTCATCCCACAGTGGTGGCGGTCGCCCCCCCGCCGTCGCCGATCGACCGTCGCCATCATAAGCGCGAGTGCATCAGCGTCTCAGGCGCGTCCTACTGCACCAACTAGGCCTGTAGGCTGTCGCATCCCGCCGGCCTTTTCCCGCGCCACAAGTCGCTTGCGTATCCGGAACAAAACGGGTACGAAACGCGATGGCGGCAATGCTCCGGATGTCAAAGGTTCGGGGATGGGCGCCACGGAATCATGGGATAGAGATGGTGGATTCGGCAATGAACAACGCGGCGCTGAGGCTGGTGGCAAAAGAAGACGGCGACAAGCAGCGGGCCCTCGAGGCGGCGCTGGCGCAGATCGACCGGGCCTTCGGCAAGGGCGCGGTGATGAAGCTCGGCGAGAAGGGCAAGATCGTGGAGATCGAGTCCGTGCCCACAGGCTCGCTTGGTCTCGACCTGGCGCTGGGGATCGGCGGCCTGCCCAAGGGTCGGGTGGTGGAGATCTTCGGTCCGGAAAGCTCCGGCAAGACCACGCTGGCTCTGCATGTGGTGGCCGAGGTCCAGAAGGCCGGCGGGGCCGCCGCTTTCATCGACGCCGAACATGCCCTCGATCCGTCCTACGCCCACAAACTGGGGGTCAATCTGGACGACCTCCTGGTCGCCCAGCCGGACACCGGCGAGCAGGCGCTGGAGATCACCGACACCCTGGTCCGCTCGGGCGCCATCGACATCATCGTCATCGATTCGGTGGCCGCGCTCACGCCGCGGGCCGAGATCGAGGGCGAGATGGGCGACAGCCTGCCGGGACTGCAGGCCCGGCTGATGAGCCAGGCTCTGCGTAAGCTCACCGCCTCGATCTCAAAGACCCAGACCCTGGTGATCTTCATCAACCAGATCCGCATGAAGATCGGGGTGATGTACGGCAGTCCGGAAACGACCACCGGCGGCAATGCGCTGAAGTTCTACGCCTCGGTGCGTCTGGACATCCGCCGCACCGGCTCGGTGAAGCTGCGGGACGAGGTCGTCGGCAACAACGTGCGGGTCAAGGTGGTCAAGAACAAGGTCGCCCCGCCGTTCCGCGAAGTCGAGTTCGACATCATGTACGGCCACGGCATTTCCAAGCTCGGCGAGATCATCGACCTGGGCGTGAAGGCCGGGGTGATCGAGAAGTCCGGCTCGTGGTTCTCGTGGAACAGCCAAAGGATTGGCCAGGGCCGCGACAATGTGCGCGAATTCCTCAAGGCCAATCCCGATATCGCCGCCGCCATCGAGGCCGAGGTGCGCGGCAACGCGGTGAAGATTGAAGAGGAGCTGCTCATCGGTCCGGTCGAGCAGGCCGAGGACTGATTCGCTCCGCATTGGCTAACGCTTCAGGACCGGATCGACCTGCCGCATTTGCGCGCGGACAGTGAAGACGCCGTCGCCGCTGAGCACCCCGCCCCGGCCGAACAGCCGCCCACCCTGCCAGTTGGAAAGCCCGAGTTCGGGCCGGCCCAAGGCATATTGGCCGTCGACCCAGCGCGTAAAGCCATCACCGGTGAAGGGGGCATTGATCCTGGCCCGGAAGCTGGCCTGGGCCTGCGCGTCGGCCGATAGTAAAGAGGCGATGAACAACGGGCTTCTGAGGTTGAAGAGTTCGATCGCCTCGTCCAGGCTCTCCACCAGCACCAGCGAGGCCTCGGGGGTTTCCTCCCACTCCCACTCGCGGCCAAGCTTTTCGATGGCGATCTCCTCGACCAGCAGTTCGTCGTGATCGCCGTCGGCGCGGCGGACCGTCGTTCGCGCCTCTCGCCAGGCTTGCGGAAGCGCATCGCGCCACCCCTCGGCAATGTGAAGCTTGCAGCCATGGCCGCGCCGTTCGCCGGCGCTTTGCAAAGCGTCTAGAAAAGAGGGAATGAGGCCGGGCGCGGCGATCAGACAGCAGACATTGAGCGTGTTGCAGGCCTTGCGGTCGAGGGAATTGAACACCGCCGCCGCAAACCGCTCGGCGTCGGCGCTGGCGTCCGCGAAGAGCCACGCGCCGCCGGTTCCATGCAGGGAGACGGCCACTCCGCTTTGCCGGGCGACGGCCCCGAGCTGGGCCACCGCCGCTCCCGACCCGCGGGCCACCGCCAGGGACAAGCGTCGGTCGGAGAACAGCGCCCATCCGGCCGCATGGTCGGGGCTGTCCAGAAGAACGGCGGCGTCGACGGGCAGGCCGGCGGCCAGGAGGGCCGGCTTCAGGGCGTGGCGTTCGATTGCCCGGGCGGTTTCCAGGGCGTCGCGGCCGATCCGGAACACCGCTGTGTTGCCGCCGCGTATGACCCCGGCGGCGTCGACAAAGACGTTGGGCCGGCCCTCGAACACGAAGCCGACCACCCCGAGCGGGGCGGCCGAAAGCTCGACGCACCACCCCTCGTGATCGATCCGCTCGATCGCCCGATCGCGGCCGGGCGGAGCATCCCGCCAGGCCCTCAGGCCGGCGACCATGTCGCCCCCCATGGTGGGCGCGAGCCGCAGCCGGGTCGTCGATCGGCCGGCCGCCGTGGCCCTGGCGACGTCGCCGGCGTTGGCGGCCGCGACCTGTTCCCAGACCTCCTCGTCGCTCAGCCGCCGCGCGAACTCTTCGAAGAAAGCGCTGATTTCTTCATTGCCGATCTCGGCGAGCTGGGTGAAAGCCTCCGCCGACCGACCGACGGCGGCGGCGGCCGTCGCTGCTGCGGTGGCCGGAATGTGGAGCAGATCGCCGTTTTCATTGACCACGACCAGACGGTCGCCGGATACGAAGGCGGCGGCCAGTTCCTTGCTGACCAGGGCGACCTTGTCGCCTCCCCAGGGGATGGCCATGCCGGCGGTCAGGCTCTCGAGGGTGAGGGACATGACGCGGCTTTAGCGCAAGGTCGGCCCCGCGCCCACTTCTCCTCGCCCGTTGCCTCGCCAACCAGGGCGGACTAATCGGCCAGCAGCAGATCACAGGGGAGCACGCCATGAAGACCCGCGCCGCCGTCGCCTGGAAAGCGGGCGAACCCCTGGCCATCGAGACCGTCGAGCTGGAGGGACCGCGGCCCGGGGAGGTGCTGGTCGAGATCAAGGCGACCGGGATCTGCCATACCGACGAATTCACCCGCTCGGGAGGCGACCCGGAGGGACTTTTTCCGGCCATCCTCGGCCACGAGGGAGCGGGCGTGGTGCTCGAGGTCGGCGCGGGAGTCACGACGGTCAGGGCCGGCGATCATGTGATCCCGCTGTACACCCCCGAGTGCCGGCAGTGTAAGTCGTGCCTCTCTCGACGGACCAACCTGTGCACCGCCATCCGCGCCACTCAGGGGCGGGGCGTCATGCCCGATGGCTCGAGCCGATTCTCGATCGGGGGCGAGACGCTCCACCACTACATGGGCTGCTCGACCTTCGCCAACCACACGGTGCTGCCCGAGATCGCCGTGGCCAAGGTCCGCGAGGACGCTCCCTTCGACAAGATCTGCTACATCGGCTGCGGTGTGACGACCGGCGTGGGGGCGGTGATCTGGACCGCCAAGGTCTGGCCGGGGGCCAACGTCGTGGTCTTCGGCCTCGGCGGCATCGGCCTCAACGTCATCCAGGGCGCGCGCATGGCCGGGGCCGACAGGATCATCGGCGTCGACCTCAATCCAGACCGCGAGGCCATGGGCCGTAAATTCGGCATGACCGATTTCATCAATCCCGACGCGGTCGGCCGCGACAAGGTGGTCGAGGCGATCGTCGATCAGACCGGCGGCGGGGCCGACTTCTCCTTCGAATGCATCGGCAACACCGCGACCATGCGCCAGGCTCTGGAGTGCTGTCACCGCGGCTGGGGCGAGAGCATCATCATCGGTGTCGCCGGGGCCGGCCAGGAAATCTCCACCCGGCCTTTCCAGCTGGTTACAGGCCGGGTCTGGCGGGGCACGGCATTCGGCGGGGCGCGCGGGCGCAGCGACGTCCCCAAGATCGTCGACTGGTACATGGAAGGCCGCCTCGACATCGACAGCCTGATCACCCACACCCTGCCGCTCGACGAGATCAACAAGGGATTCGATCTCATGCACGCCGGCGAGAGCATTCGCTCGGTGGTGATCTACTAAGGCCTTGGCCGCCGCCATCGCCCTGCTGCGCGGGATCAATCTCGGAGCCCGAAGAGTAAGTTCCGCCGACCTCCGCGCCGCCTTCGAAAGCCTGGGACTGGGCATGGTGCGCACGCTGCAGGCCGCCGGGAGCCTCGTCTTCACGGGGAGCGGCGAAGACCCCGAGGACCTGGAAGCGCGGGCCGCGCAGGCCCTCTCCAAGCGCCTGGGGTTTGACTGTGAGGTCTTTATCCGCTGCGCCAAGGCCTGGGATGAGATGATCGCGGCCAATCCCTTCGCCGAGGCTGCCCGCCATGACCCGGCCCACCTCCTGGCCATGGTTCTGAAGCGCGCCCCGAAACCCGAGGCGGCCGGCGCCCTGACCGCGGCGATTAGCGGTCCGGAGCAGGCGCGGATCGTCGGGCGGTGCGCCTATATCGTCTATCCCGACGGGATGGGCCGCTCGAGTCTCACCGGCGGCCGTCTCGACCGCGCCTTGGAGGTGCGCGGCACGGGGCGCAACTGGAAGACCGTACTGAAGCTGGCCGAGATGGCGGCCGCGGGCCCCTAAGGGCTATACCGTGCCCGTCAAGATATGAGCGCGCCCCAGCAGACCATAGAGCCCCGCCTGAAATCCAGGTGGCGTTCCTCGTGGCGGCCGCTCGGCCTCGCCGCTCTGTTGCGCAGCCGCATCCGGGCCAGCGAAGTGTGGCTGGTGGCCGTGGCCGTCTTCGTCGGGGCGGCGGCCGGCGTTCTGACCGTGGCGGTCAGCGTGGCCGCCCACGGCCTCCAATCGCTGCTATTTGGACTGGCGCCCGGCCAGCGGTTATCGGCTTTGGCGGCGATCTCGCCCCTCCGGGCCCTGGCCCTGCCATTCGGCGGGGCGGCGCTCGGGGCGGTCACCTGGGCCTGGAGCCTGCGACGGGCCACCCCGCCGGTCGACCCGGTGGAGGCCAACGCCCTGCACGGCGGGCGGATGTCGATGAAGGAGAGCCTGTTCGTCGGCCTCCAGAGCGTGATCTCCAACGGCTCGGGCGCGTCGGTGGGGCTCGAGGCGGCCTACGCCCAGCTCGGTGGCGGCTTCGGCTCGCTCGTCGGGCGCGGCCTCAATCTGCGGCGCAGCGATCTGCGCGCCTTCGTGGGGGCGGGGGCCGGCGCCGGGATCGCCGCCGCCTTCGGCGCCCCCCTGACGGGCGCCTTCTATGCCTTCGAGATCATCATCGGGTCCTATGCGGTGGTGAACGTCGCTCCGGTCGTCGCCGCGGCCATCGCCGGGGCGCTCGTCAGCCGGGCCCTCAACGCGCAGCCGGTGGTGCTCCACTCCACGGTGAGCGATTCCCTGAAAGTCACCCATTACCTGCTGTTCGGGGCCTTGGGGCTGGTGTGCGCGGCTCTCGGCGTGACGATGATGCGGCTGGTGGCCTTCATCGAGGGCCGAGCCCAACGGCTGCCCGGACCGCGCTGGCTGAGGCCGACGATCGGCGGGGCGCTCCTGGCGATGCTGGCCCTGGCGGCGCCCCACACGCTCTCGGCGGGACACGGGGCGATGACCGCCGACATGGCCGCCGACCTGACCGTCGGGGCGCTTGCTCTGCTGGTCCTGGCCAAGTCGAGCGCGTCAATAATCGCCCTCGGGTTCGGCTTTCGCGGGGGCCTGTTCTTCGCTTCCCTCTATCTGGGAGCGCTCCTTGGCCGCCTGTTCGTGACCGTGCTGGAAGCCAGCGGCGTCCATGCTGGTATCGATCCCATGGCCGGGGCGCTGGTGGGCATGGGAGCCCTGGCGGTGGCGATCATCGGTGGCCCGTTCACCATGACCTTCCTGGTCCTCGAGACCACCGGGGACTTCGGCTTGACGGCCGCCACCCTCACCGCCTCCATGGTCGCCAGCCTCCTCGTGCGGGAGACCTTCGGCTACTCATTCTCGACCTGGCGGCTGCATCTGCGCGGCGAAACCATCCGCAGCGCCCATGACGTCAGCTGGCTGCGCACCTTGACCGCCGGACGAATGATGCGCGCCGACGCGCCGGTGATCTCCGCCGACACCACCGCCGAGGTCTTCCGCCGGCGTTTTCCGCTCGGTTCGACCCGCCGCGTGGTCGGCCTCGATTCCCTGGGTCACTACGCCGGGGTCATCCCGGTCTCGGCGATCCACGCCATGGCCGACCCGTCCGCCCCGGTCGGTGGGGCCATGATCAACAAGAGCGAATGGCTGACCCCCGAGATGGCTATCAAGGAGATCATGGGCGTCTTCGACCGGACGGAGAGCGACGAACTGGCGGTGCTCGACAATGACCGCGACGTCCTGGGCATCCTGTCGGAGGCCTACGCCACGCGCCGCTACGCCGAGGAGTTGGAAAAGGCCCGCCGCGACCTGGTCGGGGCGGACTGAACGGGCGAGATCGCGATTAAGCTTTTGTAAGACGGCGCCTGCCGGCTTGACTTGAGCGGTCCCGGCAGGGACTTCCTCGTCCTCGCGCGCGCCGGCCGGCGAGATTTTCCGATGGGGTATCGATGAATTTCTCGCCGCTCGCCCGCGCTACTGCCGCCACGCTGGTCCTCGCCGCCGGGTGCGCGCGCCATGAAAGCCAGGGCGGCCAGGGCGGCGATCGCAACCAGGGAACGCCGGACGTAGGGGTGATCACGCTCACCGCCGCGCCGGTGGTGCTGACCGCCGAGCTGGCTGGGCGCACCAGCCCGTTCGAGACTTCCGACGTGCGCCCTCAGGTCGGTGGGGTGATCATCGGACGCCCGTTTACCGAAGGGGCCAATGTGAGAGCGGGCCAGATCCTCTATCAGATCGACCCGGCCCCTTATCGCGCCGCCTATGACCAGGCCCGCGCCCAGCAGGCCAGCGCCCAGGCCAACGTCGTCACCACCCAGCTGAAGGCCCAGCGCTACGGCGAACTGGTCAAGATCAACGGTGTCTCGAAGCAGGACGCCGATGACGCCGAGGCCGCCTACAAGCAGGCCGCGGCCAGCGTCCAGCAGCTGAAGGCCGCCGCCACGGCGGCCAGAATCAACCTCGCCTACGCCACCATCACAGCCCCGATTTCAGGTCGGGCCGGCCGATCGACCGTCACCAAGGGGGCGCTGGTCACCGCCGCGCAGACCGCGGCCCTGACGACCATCCAGCGGCTCGATCCGATCTATGTCGACGTCACCCAGTCGGCCGCCGATCTCCTGCGTCTGAAGCGGGCGGTCGCCTCGGGCCAGCTCACCGGCGGCCCGACGAGCGTGCCGGTGCGGCTGAAGCTCGAGGACGGCTCGCTCTATCCCCAGTCCGGCAAGCTGCAGTTCACCGACGTCACCGTCGACCAGACCACCGGCGCGGTGACGCTGCGGGCGATTTTCCCCAACCCGGACGGGGTGCTGCTGCCGGGGATGTATGTTCGCGCCGAAGTGGCCGAGGGCGTGGCGCCATCGGCGGTTCTGGCGCCCCAGCAGGGCGTGAGCCGTGACGAGCGCGGCCTGCCCACCGCCCTGGTCGTCGATGGCGCCGGCAAGGCGCAGCTGCGTTCACTCACACTCGGCCAGGCGGTGGCGGGCCGATGGCTGGTGACCTCCGGCCTCAAACCCGGCGACCGGCTGATCGTCGACGGCTTGCAACGGGCCAAGGCGGGCCAGGCGGTTCACGCCGCGCCGGCCAACTTGCCTGCGCCGTCACCGACCGAGAGCTAGGGGCGCGGTGTCCCGCTTCTTCATCGAGCGGCCGATCTTCGCGATCGTCATCGCCATTGTGATTTCGCTGGCCGGGGTCCTGGCGATCCGCACCTTGCCGGTGGCGCAATATCCCACCATCGCTCCGCCACAGATCGGCATCGGCGCCTTCTATCCGGGGGCCGACGCCCAGACCGCCCAGGAGTCGGTCACCCAGGTGATCGAGCAGCAGCTCCAGGGGCTCGATCATCTGCTCTACTTCACCTCCGACAGCGAGGCGAATGGCAACATCAACATCAATGCGGTGTTCGAGCCGGGGACCAATCCCGACATCGCTCAGGTCCAGGTCCAGAACAAGCTTGCCTCGGCCACGCCGCTGCTGCCCACCGAGGTCCAGCAGCAGGGCATCGGCGTCTTCAAGTCGGGAGCCAGCTTCCTGCTGATCGTCGCCCTCTATGACACCGAGGGACGCTACAGCGACGTCGACATTTCCGATTATCTCAACAGCCGGCTGAGAGACCCTCTGTCGCGGGTCAACGGCGTGGGCTCGGTCAACGTGTTCGGCGGCGAGTACGCCATGCGGATCTGGCTCGATCCCTATAAGATGAATAATTACAACCTGATGCCGTCGGACGTCCGCAATGCCCTATTGGCTCAGAACATTCAGGTCCCGGCTGGCGAGATCGGCGGTCAGCCCGCGGTCCCAGGACAGCAACTCAACGCCACCATCACCGCACAGTCGCGGCTGCGGACGGCCGAGGAATTCCGCGCCGTGATCCTCAAGACGGCCCAGGACGGATCGCAGGTCACCCTCGGCGATGTCGCCCGCGTCGAAATGGGAGCCAGCGGCTATGGTTTCATCAGCCGGGTCAACGGCCATCCGGCCAGCGGCATGGCCATCCGCCTGGCTCCGGGCGCCAACGCCCTGCAGACGGCCGATGCCGTGAAGAAGCGCGCCGTCGAGCTCTCGGCCAGCTTCCCGCCCGGCGTCAAGCTGGCTTTCCCGGTGGACACCACCACGTTCATCAAGCTCTCGATCCAACAGGTCATCATCACCCTCATCGAAGCGATCTTCCTGGTCATTGCGGTGATGTTCCTGTTCCTGCAGAACTGGCGCGTCACCCTGATCCCGGCGATGGCCGTGCCGGTCGTGCTGCTGGGCACCTTCGGCGTGCTGGCCGCGGCCGGCTATTCGATCAACTCCCTGACGATGTTCGCCATGGTCCTGGCCATCGGCCTGCTGGTCGACGACGCCATCGTGGTGGTCGAGAATGTCGAGCGGATCATGAGCGAGGAGGGCCTCTCGCCCAAGGCCGCCACGATCCGCTCGATGGGCGAGATCACCGGGGCCCTGGTGGGCATCGCCATGGTCCTCTCGGCCGTGTTCCTGCCGATGGCCTTCTTCGGCGGGTCGACGGGGGCGATCTACCGCCAGTTCTCGATCACCATCGTCTCGGCCATGGTGCTGTCGATCCTCGTCGCCCTGATCCTCACGCCGGCGTTGTGCGCCACCCTGCTCAGGCCGGTTCAGCCGGGAGAATTTGCTCGGCGCCGAGGGTTCTTCGGTTGGTTCAACCGCAGTTTCGCGGCCACGGTGCGGCGCTATGAGGCGGGGGCGGGCCGGATCATCGGCCGACCCCTGCCGGCGCTCATCGTCTATGGACTGGTGGTGGCGCTGATGGCGGGCCTGTTCATCTTCCTGCCCAGCGCCTTCCTGCCGGAAGAGGATCAGGGGGCGGTCCTCACCGCCTACAACCTTCCCACCGGGGCGGTCGAAACCCGAACCTTGGCGGTCGCCAAGCAGATCGAGCACTACTTCCTGACCAGGGAAAAGGACAACATAGAGAACGTCTTCATCGTTACGGGCTTCAGTTTTGCGGGCAATGGCCAGAACCAGGGAATGGCGTTCGTCCACCTGCGCGACTGGAAGGACCGCCGTGGGGCGGCCAACCGCGCTCCGGCCATCGCCGATCGCGCCAATGCCGCCTTTTCCAAGATCCGCGACGCCCAGGTCTTCGTACTGGTGCCTCCGGCCGTCCAGTCCCTGGGTAATTCCTCGGGATTCGATCTCGAGCTCGAAGACCAGGGGGGGCTTGGCCACCAGAGATTCACGCAGGCCAAGAACGCGTTCATCGACATGGCCTCGAAGGATCCGCTGCTGTCGCGGGTGCGCTACAACGGCCTGGACGACACGACCCAGCTGCACGTCGACATCGACAAGGCCAAGGCCAAGGCCCTCGGCGTCGACCTCGCTGACGCCAACGACACCTTGAGCTCGGCCTGGGGTTCGGCCTTCATCAACAACTTCATAGATCGCGGCCGGGTGAAGCAGGTGTACATGCAGGCCGACGCCCCGTTCCGCACCAGTCCCGAGGACATCGGCCGCTGGTTCGTCCGCGGGTCGAGCGGGAGCATGGCCCCGTTTTCCGCCTTCACCTCTTGGCGCTGGATAACTGGCCCGGCGCAGTTGGTGCGCTACAACGGTCAGGCGGCCATGGACATCCAGGGCCAGCCGGCTCCAGGCAAGAGCACCGGCGCGGCCATGGCCGAAGTCCAGAAACTCATCCGCCGCCTGCCCAGCGGAATTGGCTTCGAATGGACCGGGATTTCCTACGAGGAGAAGCTCTCCGGCTCCCAGGCCCCGGCCCTCTACGCCATCTCGATTCTCGTCGTCTTCCTGTGCCTGGCGGCGCTCTACGAGAGCTGGTCGATCCCCCTGGCGGTGATGCTGGTCATCCCGCTGGGCGTGGTCGGGGCGCTGCTCGCCGCCACTCTGAGAGGCCTCTACAACGACGTCTACTTCCAGGTCGGCCTGCTCACCACCATCGGGTTGTCGGCCAAGAACGCCATCCTGATTGTCCAGTTCGCCGACGAGGCGGAGAAGCGCGGCGCGACCCCCCGCGAAGCAGCTCTGGAGGCGGCCAGGCTGAGGCTTCGTCCGATCCTGATGACCTCCCTCGCGTTCATCGCCGGGGTTCTGCCGCTGGCCATCTCCACCGGGGCCGGGGCGGGCAGTCAGAACGACATCGGCACCGGTGTCATCGGCGGCATGCTGTCGGCCACTGTCCTGGCGATCTTCTTCGTTCCCATGTTCTTCGTCGGCGTGCGCTCCATCTTCCGGACCCGGGCTCGCCCGGCGGCCATTGGCGAGAGCGCCGCATGAGGGGCGCCCTCGTCGCGGCGACGGCAGCCCTGCTGGTCAGCGGGTGCATCGACCTCGCGCCGCCCTATCACCGTCCGACCAGCCCGGTTCCCGCCGCCTTTCCCGCCGGACAGGCCTATGCCCCGGCCGCCGAAGCCGCGGTGGTCGGCTGGCGGGCCTTCTTTTCCGATCCCAAGCTGAAGACGGTGATCGAGAGGGCCCTGGCCAACAACCGCGATCTGCGCATCGCGGTGGCCAACATCGCCATCGCCCGGGCGCAGTACCACGTTCAGCGCGCCGCACTCTTCCCCACGGTCGGGGCGAATCTCTCGGCCACCTACGGCCAGACTCCGACCAGCGTCGTCCAGGGGGCCGTGACCGCGCCTGGCCAATCCAGCGCGGTCAATGAGCGGCTGTACAGCGCCACGGTCGGGGTGAGCGCCTGGCAGCTCGACCTGTTCGGCAAGGTGCGCGATCTGAGCCGCGCCGCCCAGGAGCAGTACTTCGCCAGCCGCCAGGCCAGGGACGCCGCTCAGATTACGCTGGTGAGCGAGGTGGCCGCCGACTACCTCACCCTGGGCGCCGATCGATCGCTGCTCGCCATCGCCCGCGCGACCCAGGCCAGCGGCCAGGACAGTCTTGATCTGACGACCAAGCGGCTCAACGCCGGCGTGGCTTCGGGTCTGGACGTCTCGCAGGCCCAGACCATCGTGGAGCAGGCGCGCTTCGATGTCGCCCGCCTGACGACCCAGGTGGCCCAGGACCGCAATGCCTTGGAGTTGGTGGTCGGGGCGCCGGTCGCCGACGACCTCCTGCCGGCGGGCGCGGACGTCGACATTGTCGTGCTCGCTCGTCTGCCGGGCGCGCTGAGTTCGCAAGTGCTTCTGAGCCGCCCCGACGTGCTCCAGGCCGAGGATATCTTGCGCGGCGCCAACGCCGACATCGGGGCCGCCCGGGCGGCCTATTTCCCAAGCATTTCCCTGACCGGTTCCGGGGGCTTCACCAGCCTGGCCCTTTCCAGCCTGTTCACCGGCCCGGCGGCGACGTGGAGCTTCATCCCGCAGATCAGCCAGACGATCTTCGACGGTGGGGCGCGGCGGGGCAATCTCGACCTTGCCAGGGCCCAGCGCGACCTCGACGTGGCGCAGTACGAGAAATCGGTCCAGACCGCCTTTCGCGAGACCGCCGACGCCCTGGCCCAGCGCGGCACGGTCGAGGAGCAGCTGGCCGCCCAGGTTGCCCTGGTGGCCGCGAACCGCCAGGCCCTGGCCCTCGCCGAGGCGCGTTACGAGCGGGGGGCCGACACCTATCTCAATGTGCTTATCGCCCAGCGCGCCACCTACGCCGCCGAGCAGACCCTGGTCGCCGCCAAGCTGGCCAGACAGACCAGCATGGTGACCCTCTACGGCGCCTTGGGCGGCGGACTGGACACACCGGGAGCAGGGTGAGCGGCCTTACGGCTCAGTCGCGGAAATTAAGCTCGATCTTCACCCCGTCGGGATCGGGGAAGAACAGCTGGCGAATCTTCGCGGCCGGGAAGTGGTTTTCCTTGAAATCGACGCCCCGGGCTCGAAGCCGATCACGGACCGCGTCGAAGTCCTCCGCCGCGAAGGCGACGTGGTCGAAGCTGCCGCTGGCCCCGGCGGTGTCGCCGCCCCCGACCAGGTGCACCACGGGCCATCCGCCAAGATAGAGCCAGGCGCCGGGGAAAGGGAACGGCGGCCGCTCGCCATCGGTCATGCCGAGCGCCTCCGAATAGAAGGCGCGCGATCGGTCGAGGTCGGCGCAATTGACGGTGACGTGATCGAGGCCCTTCAGCGCCATGGCGTTTCTCCGCGGATCGCAACCGCACTCTTCTTGAGCCGATCGCAAGGCGTCAAGCCCGCCGCCTCAGCGGTCGATCTTGGTCGACAGCACAATGGAGGAGGTCGTTCGCTCGACACCGGGCAGAGCCCCCAGGGCGTCGATCAGGGCGTCCATTTCGACCACGCTGGGGGCGACGATCTTGGCGATCAGGTCGAAAGGCCCGCTCACCGACTGCAGCAGGCGCACGGCCGCAAGCTTGCGCACGGCGGCGACCACGGCCGCGGATTGCTTGTGACTGACCGTCATCAGCACATAGGCGTGAATCTGCCCGCGCTCGTGAGCTTCCCCGAGGCGAACTGTAAAGCCGGCGATGACTCCGTTGCGCTCCAGCCGCTCCAGCCGGCTCTGCAATGTGGTCCGCGAGATGCCGAGCGTCCGGGCGAGGCGGGCGGCGGGCGCGCGAGCGTTGTCGCGCAAAGCCTCGATCAGGCGGGTGTCGATTTCGTCCATATGTCAGTTGATCTCGGCGAATTGCCGCAAATTGATCGGCATTTCGTCGCACTGGCAATAGGAATCGACGTGACCTCCCGCCATCTTTCTCACCACAAAGTCATAAACGGAGAACCGGTCATGCGAGATGTCGTCGTTATCGGGGCCGGTCATATCGGTTCGACCATCGCCGCCTTCCTGTCCGCCACGGGCGATTACCGCGTGACCGTCGCCGACCGCTCCGCCGAGGCCCTCGCCGGCATGGGTATCATGTCGGGCGTCGATCATAGGGTTCTCGATGTCACCGACGCCGGGGCCATGGCGGACCTGCTGCGGGACAAATTCGCCGTCCTTTCCGCCGCCCCCTATCACCTGACCATTCACGTGGCCGAAGCGGCCAAGGTGGCCGGCGCCCATTATCTCGACCTCACCGAGGACGTCGCCTCGACCCGCAAGGTCAAGGCGTTGGCGGTCGGGGCAAAGACCGCCTTCATTCCGCAGTGCGGCCTGGCGCCGGGCTTCATTTCGATCGTCGCTGCTGACCTCGCCCGCCATTTCGACACCCTGCACGACGTCCGCCTCAGGGTCGGGGCGCTGCCCAAGTACCCGTCCAACGCGCTCAACTACAATCTCACCTGGTCGACCGACGGGGTGATCAACGAGTATTGCGAACCGTGCGAAGCCATCGTCGACGGCCTGCCGCGCCAGACCCGGGCGCTCGAGGAGTGCGAGGTCTTCGCTCTCGACGGCGTCGCCTATGAGGCGTTCAACACCTCCGGCGGGCTGGGCACCCTGTGCGAGACCCTGGAAGGCAAGGTCCGCAACCTCAATTATCGAACCATCCGCTATCCGGGCCACGCGGCGATCATGAAGGCGCTCCTCAACGACCTGCGTCTTCGCGACCGCCGCGGCCTTTTGAAGGACATCCTCGAGAATTCGGTTCCGGCCACCTTGCAGGACGTGGTGATCGTCTTCGTCACCGTCTCGGGCCTGAAGGAGGGCCACCTGGTCCAGGAGACCTACGCCAACAAGATCTACGCCCGCGAGATGGGCGGACGGATCGAAAGCGCCATCCAGATCACCACCGCCTCGGCGATCTGCGCGGTGCTCGACATGCTGGCCAGCGGGGCTCTGCGCGCCGCCGGCTTCGTGCGCCAGGAAGAGATCGCCCTGGCCGACTTCGTGGCCAATCGCTTCGGGCGGGCCTACGCCATGGACGAAGTCGCTCCGCGCGCCCTGGACGCCGTCGCATGAGCGGGCCGTCGCTGAAGGACGAGGTTCGCGACCTCCTCTTGCGTCTGGGCACGCCCGAGGCGGCCTTCACCGGCGGCGACCGCGCCGTCACCTCGCCGATCGACGGCGGCATCATCGCCCGGGTTCATGACGCTTCGCCCGCGGACTGCGTCGCCGCCATCGACGCGGCGCATCAGGCCTTCCTCGCCTGGCGCTCGGTTCCGGCTCCCCGGCGCGGCGAACTGGTCCGCCTGCTGGGCGAGGAGCTGCGCGCCGCCAAGACCGATCTTGGCCTTCTCGTCACCCTGGAGGCCGGCAAGACGCTCTCCGAGGGCCTGGGCGAAGTCCAGGAGATGATCGACATCTGCGACTACGCCGTCGGCCTGTCGCGCCAGCTCTTCGGCCTCACCCTGGCCACCGAGCGCGCCGATCACCGGATGAGCGAGACCTGGCTGCCGCTCGGTGTCGTGGCGGTGATCAGCGCCTTCAATTTCCCGGTCGCGGTATGGTCATGGAACGCGGCGCTGGCCCTGGTGTGCGGCGATCCGGTGGTCTGGAAGCCGTCGGAGAAGACTCCCCTCACGGCCCTCGCCGTCCAGGCCCTGTTCGAGCGTGCCGCCGCCCGGTTCGGCGGCGCCCCGGCCAACCTTTCGACGGTCCTGGTCGGCGGCCGCGAGGTCGGCGAAGCGCTGGTCGCGGCCGACAAGGTGCGGCTGGTCTCGGCCACCGGCTCGACGGCCATGGGCCGCGCGGTCGGCCCGGCGCTGGCGGGGCGCTTCGCCCGCGCCCTGCTCGAGCTGGGCGGCAACAACGCCGCCATTGTCGCGCCCTCGGCCGATCTCGACCTGACCCTGCGGGCGGTGGCCTTCGCCGCCATGGGCACCGCCGGCCAGAGGTGCACGACCTTGCGCCGGCTCATCGTCCATGACGAGGTCTACGACGCCCTGCTGCCGCGGCTCGAGAGCGCCTACGCCGGAGTCGCCATCGGAGACCCGCGCGAAATCGACACCCTGGTCGGGCCCCTCATCGACCCAGCCGCGTGGACGGCCATGCAACGCGCCCTGGCCGACGCCAAGGCCGAGGGCGGCGAGGTTCACGGCGGCGAGCGCGTCGCCGGGCCCGGCGAGGGCATCTATGTCCGCCCGGCCCTGGTCGAGATGCCGGCCCAGTCGGACGTGGTCCTGCGCGAGACATTCGCCCCGATCCTCTATGTCCTGCGCTACAGGGAATTCGACGAGGCGATCGCGCTCAACAACGACGCGCCCCAGGGCCTGTCATCCTCGATCTTCACCCTCGACATGCGCGAGGCCGAGCGCTTCTGCTCGGCGCGGGGCTCCGATTGCGGCATCGCCAACGTCAATATCGGCCCCTCGGGTGCGGAGATCGGCGGGGCCTTCGGCGGCGAGAAGGAGACCGGCGGCGGCCGCGAGGCCGGCTCCGATTCCTGGAAGGCCTACATGCGTCGGGCGACCAATACGGTGAACTACGGCGCTACCCTGCCGCTCGCCCAGGGGGTCCGGTTCGACCTCTGATGGCCGCGCCGCGTCTCAGGAACCATGGGTGGACGGGACCGTTGCTGTTGTCCCAGCCACGGACCTTAGAGGGATCGACCATGAGCCAGAATCGCATCCAGGGAGCCGCCCGCAAGGCGAAGGGGACGGTCAAGGAAGCCGCCGGCAAGGCGACCGGCAATACCCGCCTGCAAGCCCGCGGCGCGACCGAGAAGGCCGCCGGCGCGGCCCAGAACAAGATCGGCAAGGCCCAGGACAAGGTGGGCGCCGCCCTCAAGCGCTGACCGTCACCGAAACTGCTTGGGCCATTGGCGCCGCCCTCCCGCGAGGCGGCGCTTTTTTCATGGCGACCGCCGGGGACGGACCGAGATGGGGAGGCCGTCGAAGAGCAGCGGCGCCGGCGAGGTGACGGCCCGCTCGATGGTCAGCAGGCGGGCCTTGCATTCCAGCCCTCCCGGCGCCGAGAACCCGCCAAAGCCGCCCCCGGCCGCCACCACCCGGTGGCAGGGCACGACGATCGGAAACCGGTTGCGCGCCATGGCGGCGCCCACCTCGCGCGCCGCACCGGGCCGGCCGACCTCGGCGGCCAGTTCGCCATAGGTCCGCGTCTGGCCAGGGGGAATTCGCCGCGCCGCCTCGAGGATCGCCCGTTCGGCGGGCTCGATGCCATCCATGTCCAGTTCGACGGCGGCGAGGTCCGCCCGGCCCTCGTCGAGGAGGGCGCGGATCGCCTCGATGGCCGCAGCGACCATCGGCGGCGGGGCGGCCTCGCCGAGGTCCGGCCAGCGGCGTTCGATCCGCGCCCGGGTCGCCGCTTCGCTGGCTTCCGGGAAATAGACTCCCACGAGGCCGCGCTCGCCCCAGGCGAGGCCGCACGGGCCGATGGCGGTGGGGAAGAGGGCGTAGCCGGCCATGGCCTTCAGCCTATCAGATCATCGACCGCCTCGATCCAGTGGCGGACCGGGATCGGCGAGGCCGCGCTCAGGTGCATCCAGCAGCCGATGTTGCCGGTGTAGATCGTCGCCGCGCCGCCGGCGGTCAGGGCGGCGAGCTTCCGGCTCCGCAGCCGCCGGGCGAACCGCGGCTGGAGCAGGGCGTAGGCGCCGGCCGAGCCGCAGCATTGCGCATCGGCGACCGGCGTGGGCTGGTAGCCCAGGCGCCGCAACAAGCGCGCCGGCGCTCCGCCGAGGCCCGGGCCGTTGCACAGGGTGCACGGGTCGTGGACGGCGATCCTCGCATCGGCCGGCCGGCGCGCCGGGTTGATCTTCAGCCCGCTGAGCACCTCCACCGGGTCGCGCAAGGCGCTGACGATGGCGCGCGCCTTGGCGGCGTAGGCGGGCTCCTCGGCCAGCAGATCGGGCCAGTCGCGGATGAAGGCCGCGCAGCCGCTGGCATTGACCACGATCGCCTCGGCCCCGGCGGCGAGTTGCGCGGTCCAGGCATCGATCAGCCGCCGGGCGAGGGTGCGGGCCTCGTCGCCGGCGTCGAGATGGAAACTCACCGCCCCGCAGCAGCCGCCGCTCTCGACAAGGCTGATCCCGCAGCGATCGAAGACCCGGGCGGTGGCGGCGTTGAAATGGCCGGCCGCGGCGCTCTGCACGCAACCGCCCAGCAACAGCATCCGGCGGGCGTGGATCCGGGCCGGACGGGGGCCCGTCGCGATCCTGGGCGGGATGGCGTCGCGCAGCCGTCGCGGAAGGGCGAACCGCACCGCTCGGCCGAGAGCGAAGACGAGGCCGAGCACGCGGGGCGAGAGCGCCAGGCGACGGATCGTCCACCGCGCCAGGCGTTGGCGCCCGCCGCGGGGGCGCGCGCCCACCGAGCGGCCGACGTCCAGCAGGCGATGGTATTCCACTCCCGAGGGGCAGGCGGTCTCGCAAGCCCGGCAACCCAGGCAGCGGTCGAGGTGAAGCTGGGTGAGCGGGCCGGTCGGCTCGCCTTCCAGGGCCTGCTTCATCAGGTAGATGCGGCCGCGCGGTCCGTCGAGTTCGTCGCCGGTCAGCTGGTAGGTGGGGCAGGCGGCGTTGCACATGCCGCAGTGGACGCAGGCTCGAAGAACGCTCTCGGCGATGGCGCCGGCGGCGGTTTCGGCCAGGGGACTGGGGATGGCGGTGCGCACGGCGGCCTCAAAGTCCCTCGTACATCCGGCCCGGGTTGAGCACCCCGGCCGGATCGAGCGCCGCGGCCAGGCGCCGGTGCAGGTCGAAGAGCGGCCGCTCGAGGGGGTGATACACCCCCTCGCCCTCGGCCGCGCCCCGAAAGAGGCTGGCGTGACCGCCCGCCGCCGCCGCCGCGGCGCGGATTTCTTCCCCCGACGCCTCGCTCACCAGCCACCGCTGGGCCCCGGCCCAGTCGATCAGCCAGGCGCCGTCCAGCCCGTCGATGACCGCGGCCCGGGGAACCGACAGGCGCCACAGCCTGGGCGCGGCGAGCAGTCCAAGGCGCATGTGGCGCACATCCCGCCAGAGGCCGAGCGGGGTCTCCTCGCCGCCCAGTTCGGCCCGCGCTTCGGCCACCGCAGTCTCGCCGCCGGAAAGGCGCACAAAGAGCCGCTCGCCGTCGTGGACGGCGCCGCTGAGCGGCCACGGCCGGGCCATCAGGCCAAGGAGGCGTCGCTGGGCGGCGGGCCAGTCTTCCTCGAAGGCCACCGAGGCCTCGGCGCGGGGAACTGGAGTGACGCGCAGCGAGATGTCGAGCAGCACCCCCAGCCGTCCCATGGCCCCGGCCATCAGGCGGAAGGCGTCGAAGCCGGCGACGTTCTTGAACACCGCCCCGCCGAACCGCAGGCGCCGGCCGGCCCCGTCGAGAATGGTGACGCCGAGGACGAAATCGCGCACCGCGCCGGCGAAGGGCCGCCGCGGACCTGAAAGGCCGGCCGCCACCGCCCCGCCGAGGGTGCCGGCGGCCCCGAAACTCGGCGGCTCGAAGGCCAGCACCTGACCGTTGTCGGCCAGTCTCGCCTCGACCTCGGCCAGCGGCGTTCCGGCCCGCGCGGTGATGACCAGCTCGCTCGCCTCGCAGGCGATGACGCCGCGGTGCGGCGCGACCAGGAGCGCCTCGCCCTCGGTGCGGCGGCCAAGGAAAGCCTTGGTGCCTCCGCCCTCGATCTTCAGAGGCGTCCGGCGCGCGGCGGCCTGGCGGATCTGGTCGGCCAGGGCCTCGCCGTGGTCCTCAGAGTCGATCGAGGTGGGCAAAGGGAACCGCTCCCTCATGCACGTGCATGGCCCCGAACTCGGCGCAGCGGGCCAGGGTCGGGATCGCCTTGCCCGGATTGAGCAGGCCCCTGGGGTCGAAGGCGGCCTTGATGGCGGCGAAGGCGTCGATCTCCTCGTCGCTGAACTGGGCGCACATCTGGTTGATCTTCTCGCGCCCGACCCCGTGTTCGCCGGTGATCGTGCCGCCGACCTGGACGCACAGCTCGAGGATCGCCCCGCCCAGGGCCTCGGCCCGCTCCATCTCGCCGGCCTTGTTGGCGTCGTAGAGGATCAGGGGATGGAGGTTGCCGTCGCCGGCGTGGAAGACGTTGGCCACCGGCAGGCCATGGGCGGCGGACATGGCGGCGATTTCCTCCAGCACGTCGGGCAGGCGCCCGCGCGGAATGGTCCCGTCGATGCAGTAGTAGTCCGGCGCCAGGCGGCCCATGGCCGGGAAGGCGCCCTTGCGGCCGGCCCAGAACCTTTGCCGCTCGGCCTCGTCGGCGGCCAGGCGGACCTCGCCAGCCCCCGCCGCCTGGCAGATCGCCGCCACCCTCGCCAGCTCGGCCGCCACGTCCGCCTCGGAGCCGTCGAGTTCGCAGATGAGGATCGCCGCCGCCTCGGTGGGATAGCCAGCGTGGGCGTAGGTCTCGGCCGCGGTCAGGGCCAGGTGATCCATCATCTCCAGTCCGGCCGGGATGATCCCGGCCCCGATGATCGCCGCCACCGCCTCGCCGGCGTGGCGGATCTCGGCGAAGGCGGCCAGGGCGGCGCGGGCGTGGACGGGCGCGGGCAGCAGTCTCACCGTCACCTCGGTGACGACGCCCAGGAGACCCTCCGAGCCGGTGACCAGGGCCATGAGATCGAAGCCGGGCGCGTCGAGGGCCTCGCCGCCCAGCCGCAGCGTCTCGCCGTCCATGGTCGCCAGCTCCACGGCGGCGACGTTGTGCACGGTGAGGCCGTATTTGAGGCAGTGCACGCCCCCGGCGTTCTCGGCCACGTTGCCGCCGATGCTGCAGGCGACCTGCGAGGAGGGGTCGGGGGCGTAGAACAGGCCATGGGGCGCGGCGGCCTCGGAAATGGCCAGGTTGCGCACCCCCGGCTGGACCTTGGCGATGCGCTCCACCGGGTCGAGGGCGAGGATGGCGGTGAGCCGCGAGAGGCTGAGCAGCACGCAGCCGGGAAAGGGCAAGGCCCCGCCGGAAAGCCCCGTGCCCGCTCCCCGGGCCACCACCGGCGCGCCCAGGTCGGCGCAGGCGCCGAGCACGCCGCGAACCTCCTCGGCGGTGCGCGGCAGGGCCACCAGCCCCGGCAGACCGCGATAGGCGGCCAGGCCGTCGCATTCATAGACCCGCATGGCCTCGGGCGTGGAAAGCAGGCCATCGGCCGGCAGCACCGATTTCAGGCGCGCGACGAGGGCGCCGCGGTCGACGTCCGCGAAAGTGGGATCGAGCCGTTCATCGAACCGGTCGAGCATGCGCTCGAGACTAGCCGAAATCGGCGGTGAAGCGGATATTGTCGGCGACGAGGCCGGCGAGCACCACCTCGAGACCGCCGGACTTGATCATCCATTCCAGGCGATGGTCGCGGTATTCCCGCTTGAAGAGGCCACGGGCGACCAGGTCCGCGACATCGACGGACCCGCGGTTGAAACTCCGCGCCTCGCCCACCGTGGCCTCCACCGAGGGCCGCTTCAAGACGGCGTCCAGCCAGGCGGCGAGCTTGCCCGTCGGCGCCGTTCCCAGGATCGCCGACGCGGCGACGAAGGGGGCGACGGCGATATCGCCCCACCCGAAGCTCTCGCCGTTGAACCACGGCCTATCGCCCAACTGTGTTTCCAGCCAGGCGTGGAAGCCGCGCGTCTGGCGCTCGGCGCTCTTCCACAGCGTCCTGGCCAGTTCCCCTTCGGCGCGCCTGAACCAGCCGACTTCGCTGAGGCCCCAGGTGATCGCCTCGAAATGGGTGTCCATGACCTCTTCGATCATCCGCACCCGGGCGCGGTCGGCGGGACCGGCGGGCAGCAGCGGCGGGTCCGGCCAGCGATCCTCGATGTACTCCAGGATGATCGTCGAATCGAAGATGCTCGCCGCGCCGTCGATCAGCACCGGCACCTCGGCGCGCGGATTGGCGGCCAGGAATTCACCGGACGCGCCGCCCTGGCCCACGCGGCCAGGCGTGGCGACCTCGAAATCCACGCCCTTCTCGCGCAGGGCGATCTTGACCTTCTGGGCGTAGGGCGAAAGCGGATGCTCGAAGAGCCGGATCATGGTTTCTGGTTTCCGAAAATCACCGTCCCGGCGGCGGCGAACATCCCGCCGACCCCCTGGCTCACCGAGACCCTGGCCCCGGCGACCTGGGCCGGGGCGATCCCGCGCATCTGCCGCACGCTCTCCTGCAGGGCGTACATGCCGTACATTCCCGAATGCATGTAGGAGAGGCCGCCGCCGTTGGTGTTGAGCGGCAGCCGACCGCCGGGGGCGGTATTCCGTTCACGGATGAAAGCCGCGGCCTCGCCCGGCCTGCAGAAACCGAGATCTTCGAGGCCGTAGAGCGGCAGGTGGGCGAAAGCGTCGTAGATCATCAGGTGATCGACCTCGGCCTGGCCGATGCCGGCCTCGGCGAAGGCCTGGGCGGCGGAGACCTTGAAGGCCCGCGAACTGGTGAAGTCGGCCATCTGCGAGACCATCGGTGTCTCGACGCTTTCGCCGCTCCCGAGCACCCAGACCGGCGGGCGCGGGAAATCCCCCGCCCGCTCGGCGCCGGTCAGGATCAGGGCGCCGCCGCCGTCGGTGACCAGGCAGCACATCAGCAGGCGGAACGGGTAGGCGATCATCGGCGAGGCCAGCACATCGTCGATGGTGATCGGGTCGCGAAAGGTGGCCCGAGGATTCTTCGCCGCCCACTCGCGCTGGATTACCGCCACCCAGGCCAGATCCTCTTCCCCGAGGCCATGGGTCTTCAGGTAGCGGAGCACGGGAATCGTGAACAGGGTCGGCGGGCCCACCGGCCCGAACGGGGCCTCGAACTGGCCCGAGAGGCTCGCCCCGCCGCCGCCGCCGAACCGTCCGCCGGCCCCGACCCGGGAGCGGCCGCTCTCGCCGTGGGTGATCAGCACCGTCTTGCAATAGCCGGCGGCGATCGCCGCCGTCGCATGGCGCACGTGCAGCATGAACGAGCAGCCGCCGACCGAGGTGCCGTCGACCCAGGTCGGGACGATGCCGAGATAGTGGGCGATGGCGGTGGGGTTCTCGCCGGCGGTGGCCACCCCGTCGATGTCGCGGGCGGTGAGGCCGGCGTCGGCCAGGGCGTTGAGGGCGGCGTCGGCGTGCAGGGCGATCACCGACATGTCGGGGATCTTGCCCATCCGGGTGGTTTCGGCCGCTCCGACGACCGCGACGCTCCCCGGCTTCACGCCGCCACCGGGGCGAAGAGGGGCAGGGCGATGGCCCCGAAGGTCTCGAACCTGACCTCGAGCGCCATGTCCAGGTTGAGGGCCTCGGGGGTCTGCGGGCAGCCGACGATATTGCTCATCATCCGCGGGCCCTCGGCCAGGGCGACGACGGCGATGGAATAGGGGTCCTTGCCCATGTCCGGCCGCGGACGATGGTTGATCACGTAGCTGAAGAGACTGGCCTTGCCGCTGGCCGCGAAGACCTCGACCTCGCGCGATCCGCAGGCCGGACAGAAGGGCCGGGGCGGGAAATAGGGCTTCTCGCAGGCCAGGCAGCGCTGCAGGCGAAGCTCGCCGGCCTTGCAGCCGCCCCAGAAGTGGGCCGTCTCCGGCGTCGGCGTTGGCAGGACGCGATCCATCTGGGCGGTCTTCCTTCTTTGGCGCTCGGCGGGATATTCCGGTTCATTCCGGCGCGGAAGGCAAGGGCCGGCGGAGGAAGGCCATGGGGCGAGCGGCGATGACGGGTGAGTGGTGGCGCGGCGCGGTGATCTACCAAGTCTATCCGCTGAGCTTCAAGGACTCCGACGGCGACGGGATGGGGGATCTCCCCGGCGTCACCGAGAAGCTCGACTATGTCGCCGCCCTGGGCGTCGACGGCGTCTGGCTCTCGCCGTTCTTCACCTCGCCGATGAAGGACTTCGGCTACGACGTGAGCGACTACAAGGCCGTCGATCCGCGGTTCGGGACCCTGGCCGATTTCGACGCCCTGACGGTCCGCGCCCACGCCCTCGGCCTGAAGGTCATCATCGACCAGGTCTGGGCCCATACCTCCGACCAGCATCCGTGGTTCATCGAGAGCGCATCCTCGCGCGAGAACGCCAGGGCCGACTGGTATGTCTGGGCCGACGCCCGCGAGGACGGCTCGCCGCCCAACAACTGGCTGGCGGCGTTCGGCGGCCCGTCGTGGAGCTGGGGACCGCGCCGGCGGCAATACTTCCTGCACAACTTCCTGGAGGCCCAGCCCGACCTCAATTTCTGGAACGGGGCGGTGCAGGAGGCGATCCTCGAGGTCGCCCGATTCTGGCTGG
>DASZKO010000105.1:0-6762 GCA_035605655.1 Caulobacteraceae bacterium
CGGCGGCGACGAGGCTGACGAGGTTGCCCATGGCCAGGTTGGCGTCGACGAGATGCAGGCCCCAGTCATACTGGACCTGGCCGCCGTAGAGCACGTCGCCGTTGATGTCGTCGGTTCTCTGGCCCGAGGGGCTCGGGTTCAGGTGGATGGCCAGGTAGTTGAAGCCCGGTATCGAGGCGCAGCGGGCGGTGAGCATGCCGGGCAGGCTGACGAAGGGCGTCCCGATGGTCTTGCCCTTCGCCCACTCCGGCGGCGGCTTGGCCGCGCCGGCGATCATCTGGGATCCCGAAGCGAGATAGGCGTGCAGCTCGCCCTCGCCGCCGGAAAGATTGGCCGGGTTGACGCAGGCCGCCACGCCGGGATCGCCGGGGGTGCGCGGGCGCCCGAAGCGGCTGTTGGCGGGCGGCGGGTGGTTGTCACGGAACGAGGCGTAGGCGATGGCGCAGCCGGTCTGGGCCGGCGCCCGGCAGAGGGGCACGGACTTGAAGTCTCCGCCGACGTCGGCCCCCTTGGGGACGGTGAGGACGGTCCCCATCAGGATGGCCCGGACCAGCAGCTTCTGGGCCGGCTTGCCGTCGATCTCGCGCTTGATCAGCTCGCCCAGCATGCCCGAGCCCTGGGAATGGCCGATGAGGACGACGCCGCGGCCGTGGTTCTCGTGGGCGAGGTAGTAATTCCACGCATCGCGCACGTCGTCATAGGGCGTGGTGGGCCGCGCCCCCGTCGACCCGGGCAGGGGATGGCCGGTGAGCGCGGCGGCCAGGGCGGTGAGGGTGAACTGGCGATAGACCGGGGCAAAGAGGCGGCAGGCGGCCCCGAAGCGGGCGAACTGCTGCTCGATCACCCGCGTCTCGGCCGGCTCAATGGCCATGGTCGCCAGGATGCCCGGGTCGGTGGAGACGGTGGGATAGACGTAGAAGCAATCGATGGGCGGATTGGCGGCGGCGCGGAACGGCTCGATGCGTGTCGAGCCGTCGGGCGCGACCACCGTCGCGGTGAGGTCGACATCGCAGGCGTTGGGACTGGCCCCCGGCCAGCACAGCCAAGTGGCCTTGTCGGCGTAGTTGTTGGGCGGCGGCGGGGCGGCGGGGGATTGAGCGAGGACTGCGGGCGCCAGGACCAGGGCGACGGCGGCGGCAATCGCCGCGACGAAAAATCTTGCGGCCATGATCCCCTCCCTGAGCGACGCGCCCCGACCCTAGGCCACCTTCACCCGCGCCGCGCTCTCCGGCAGATCGCCGCCGAAAGCGCGCTGGTAGAATTCGGCCACCGTCGGGCGTTCGAGCTCGTCGCACTTGTTGAGGAAGGTCATCCGGAAAGCCAGCGCCAGGTCGCCGGCGAAGATCTCGGCGTTCTGGGCCCAGGTGATCACCGTGCGCGGGCTCATCACCGTGGAGATGTCGCCGTTCATGAAGGCGTTGCGCGTCATGTCGGCGACCCGGACCATGGCGGCGATCTTGCGTCGGCCCTCGGCCGTCTTGCCGTAGTTGGGCGCCTTGGCGAGCACGATCTCCGCCTCGACGTCGTGCGACAGGTAGTTGAGCGTGGCGACGATCGACCAGCGGTCCATCTGGCCCTGATTGATCTGCTGGGTGCCGTGGTAGAGGCCGGTGGTGTCGCCGAGGCCAATGGTGTTGGTGGTCGAGAAGAGGCGGAAATAGGGGTTGGGCCGGATCACCCGGTTCTGGTCCAGCAAGGTGAGCTTGCCCTGGGCCTCCAGCACCCGCTGGATGACGAACATCACGTCCGGGCGGCCGGCGTCGTATTCGTCGAAGACGAGCGCCATGGGCCGCTGCAGGCACCAGGGCAGCATGCCTTCACGGAATTCGGTGATCTGCTTGCCGTCCTTGAGGACAATGGCGTCCTTGCCCACCAGGTCGATGCGGCTGACGTGGCTGTCCAGATTGACGCGGATCATCGGCCAGTTGAGGCGCGCCGCCACCTGCTCGATGTGGGTCGACTTGCCCGTGCCGTGATAGCCCTGGATCATCACCCGGCGGTCGAACGCCAGGCCCGCGCAGATCGCCAGGGTGGTCTGGGGATCGAAGCAGTAGGCGTCGTCGAGATCGGGCACGTGGCTGTCGCGCTCGGAAAAAGCCGGAACCTTCATGTCCGAATCCACGCCGAACAGCTCGCGGATCGAGACCATCTGGTCGGGGACCAGGGCCGCGAGCGTGTCGACGTCGGAATCGTGGGTGAGGGACATGATCGCCGTTCACTAGATTAAGCTTTTGACCGACGCAAACCCAGGGCGCTGGAGCCGACGCGGACGACCTCGTTTGCTCCGCTCTCCCCCACGAAAGCGGGGTCCCAGTGGTGTCCAGCTTGACCTTCCTCCGATGGGATTGGCGGGCTCAGGCAAACAAAAAAGCCTCGATCCCCGCTTTCGCGGGGAAGAGCGGAAATAGAAGGGGCCGCGCCGGCGCGCCGCCCCGAGGGGGCCCTCCTCTCCCCTTATCTGCGCAAATCTGCGCCATCTGCGGATCGCTTTTTCAGGCGAGCTTGGCTTTGCGCAGGGTCTTGTAGGCGCGGATCACCCGCTGGAGCTTGTGCTCGGCCGAGCGGTCGCCGCCGTTGGCGTCGGGGTGGCAGCGCTTGACGAGTTCGGCGTAGCGGACGCGGATGGCCGGGCCCTCGACGCCGGGCTCGAGATCGAGATCGGCCAGGGCCTGGAGTTCGAGCCGGCCCAGACCGCGCTCGCGCGCCGTGCGCTCGCGGGCCGCCGCCCCGCCGGCGAAGAGGCCGAAGGGATCGCGGAAGAAGCCGCGGGCGGCGGCCGACTCGCGGCTCCGGTTGCTGGCCTTGAACGGCCAGGTCGGCCGCCCGCCGGTGACGCTGTCCTCGCTGATCCTGGCCGCGATCTGCTCCTCGGAAAGGCCGGCGAAGAAGTTCCACGAGCGGTTGTATTCGGCCGCGTGCGGCTGGCAGAACCAGTAGTGCTCGCCCAGGAGATCGCGCGACTTGGGGGCTCGCGTCGCGGCCGGCGCGCGGCAGCCGGGATGATCGCAGGCCCGCTCGCCGGGCTTCAGCGCCGTGACGTCGTCGTCGCGCGCGTCCTCGTCGGCCGCCGGCGGGCGGACCCGGATGTCGACAAATCGGGGCTTGTACTGAAATTGGGCCGCCATGGCCTGAACTTAAGGTGGCGATGGATTAGAGTTCAAGAATTGACATTCACCGAAAAGAGGCTCGCCATATGGGACCGATCGCCCAGGCCATGAGGGCCAGGCTCAAGGCCGCCTTTTCGCCGCTTCGGCTTGATCTCGTCGACGACTCCGCCCGCCACGCCGGTCATGCCCACGCCGGCGTCGAGAGCCACTTCACCCTGACCATCGAGGCGGCGGCCTTTTCCGGGCTCGGCCGCATGGAGCGCCAGCGGCGGGTGATGAGCGTCCTGGCCGAGGAACTCGCCGGCCCGGTCCACGCCCTCTCCATCCGCGCCCTGGCCCCGGGGGAGGGCTGACCGCTCCCTCCCCTTCATGGGGCACGGCAATCGTAATTGATCATCCGCGCCCCATGTTGCGTCATCCTGGGCGAACCGCGGGTGAGACCCGGGACCCGGGGGATTGAAGCGCTGGCGCAAGCCGCCCCCGGATCAAGTCCGGGGCAGGCCCCGGGTCCCGGCGCTGCGGACGTCTGGGACGTCCTCCGGCCGGGATGACGCAAGGGGTGGGGCGGCCCTTGGCGCCCTATGCGACAGCCCCCTTCATGGGGAGAGTCGGGCGGCCCCTCAGGGCGCGAGCGCCTGCCGCAGCGCGATGGCGAGGTCTTCGGCGCGGAAGGGCTTGCCGAGGATCGGGGCGCCCTTGTCCTGCTTGCGCAGACCGCCTTCGCCATAACCGGTGGAAAAGACCATGGGCACGCGGCGCGCGCGCAGGGCGTCGGCGACTTCGAACACCGGCGCGCCGGCCACGTTGACGTCGAGGATCGCCACGTCGATGGCCTCCGGCGCCCTGGCCAGCTCCAGGGCGTGGCCGATGGCGTAGGCCGGACCGATGACCTCGCAGCCGAGGTCGGCGAGCATGTCCTCCAGCAGCATGGCGATCATCGCCTCGTCCTCGACCAGCAATACGCGCCGGCCGGTGAGTGTCGGGATTTCGCTCATGGGCCTATTTGCACCTCCCCGTCGCCGCACTCAACCTTCCCGCGCCTCGACCGGCGGACCGACCGCCAACTGGGTGATCTGGTTGCGCGCCCGCTCGAGGATGCGGAATTGGTGACCATGGAATAGGAATTTCTGCCCCGGCTCGGGAATGGCCCTGGCCTCGTGGATCACCAGGCCGGCGATGGTGACGGCGTGATCGTCGGGCAGGTTCCAGTCCATGGCCCGGTTCAGGTCGCGCACGGTGACCGCGCCATCCACATGGACCCAGCCGTCGGGCTGGCGCACCAGCCCCTCGATGGTGTCGTCGTGCTCGTCCTCGATCTCGCCGACGATCTCCTCGAGGATGTCCTCCAGCGTCACCAGGCCTTGCAGGGCGCCGTATTCATCCACGACCAGGGCGAAGTGGCGCCGCCGCTTCAGGAACGCGTCGAGCTGTTCCTTGAGGTGGGTGGTCTCGGGGATGAACCACGGCTCCCGCATCACCGCCGCGATATCGACTTCGGCGCCGGCGGTGGTGGCGAAGGCCCGGAAGAGGTCCTTGGCGTGCAGCACGCCGATGATGTTTTCCGCCTCGCCGCGGAACAGCGGCAGGCGTGAATGCTCGGCGGCCAGGGCCCTGGCGAGGATCTCCCGCGGCGGCAGGTCGGCGTCGATCAGCGACATGGCGCGGCGATGGACCATGACTTCGGAGACCGTCATCTCGGCCAGGTCGAGCACCCCGCCAAGCATGCGCCGGTCGCCGCTTTCCACCGACCCTTCGGAATGGTGGTACTCCACCGCCCCGCGGATCTCCTCGTGGGCGGCCAGGACGTCGGTCTGCGGATCGAGATTGATCCCGAACAGCCGAAGGGTGCGACGGACTATGATCTGGACGGCGAAGATGACCGGACCCAGCATCCGCACCGCCAGCAGCATCGGCCCGGAGAGGCGGCGGGCGACGTCGTCGGCGTGGACGATGGCCAGGGTCTTGGGCAGGACCTCGACGAAGACGACCACCAGCACGGTCATGACCGCCGTGGCGATGGCCACGCCCCACGCCCCGGGGACGACCTTGGTGATGAAGGCGGTGGCCAGCGCCGAGCTCAGGATATTGATCAGGTTGTAGCTGAGCAGCACCGCCCCGATCATCGTCTCCTGGTCGGAAAGCAGGAGGTTGACCCGCCGGGCGGCCTTGTCGCCGTCGCGCTCGAGCTGGTGCATGCGGCCGCGGCTGGCCCCGGTCAGGGCCGTCTCGGCGGCCGAGAACACCGCCGCCACCACCAGCAGGGCGAGAATGAAGACCGACAGGGCCCCGATGCCGGCGATCATGGGCGAGCCCCTTCGGCGAGGAGGAACGCGTTCACCGCCGCCGCCTCGATCCCCTCGGCCACGAAGGCCTCGCCGATCCCGCGGGCGAGGATGAAGGTCAGGGACCCGGCGCGGGCTTTCTTGTCGTGCCCCATCCGGGCCAGGAGGCCGGCGGCGGAAAAGGCCTGGCCCTTCAGGTCGGCGAGGCGGGCCGGCAGGCCGGCGGCGGCCACCAGGGCCCCGGCGCGCTCGGCGTCGCGGCCCGGGCAGAGATCGAGGCGGACCGAGAAGCGGAAGGCCATTGCGCAGCCCAGCGCCACCGCCTCGCCGTGCTTGAGACCCTCGCCGTAACCGCTCTCGGCCTCCAGGGCGTGGCCGAACGTGTGGCCGAGATTGAGCAGCGCGCGCACCCCCCCTTCCCGCTCGTCCTCGGCGACGATCCGCGCTTTCATATCCACGCAACGCCAGACGGCCTCTGATAGCTCCGCTTGACTGCGCGCCAGCACCGCCGCGCCGTGGCGCTCCAGCCAGTCGAAGAAGCCGGCGCTGTCGATGAGGGCGCATTTGAGCACCTCGCCATAACCGCAGCGCACTTCGCGCGGCGGCAGGGTATCGAGAAGACTGAGATCGGCCAGGACGAGGCGCGGCTGGTGGAAGGCGCCGATCAGGTTCTTGCCGCGAGCCGTATCGATCGCCGTCTTGCCGCCCACCGAGGAATCGACCTGGGCCAGAAGGGTGGTCGGGATCTGGATGAAATCGATGCCCCGCTTGTAGATCGCCGCCGCGAACCCGGCCAGATCGCCGACCACCCCGCCGCCGAAAGCGATGATCAGGTCGCCGCGCTCCAGCTCCAGGGCCAGGAGCTCGTCGCTGAGCCGCTCCAGGCCGGCGAAGCTCTTGGCGCCTTCGCCGGGCGGGACGAAGACGACGTGCGGGGTAATCCCGGCCGCGCCGAGGGCCCCGATCAGGCGCGGGCCGTGCAGGTCGCCGACCGTCTCGTCCATGACGATGGCGGCGATCGGGCGGCGCAGCAGGGGGGCGATCCGGGCCCCCGCCTCGTCCGCCAGGCCAGGTCCGATCAGGACTTCATAGGCCCGCCCGCCCAGGCCCACCGGCACGGTGCGGATCATCTCGCCGCCCCGGAGGGGCAGGCGAGCCTCTGTTTCAAGGCCGTGATGATGGCGTCGACGGCGACCTGATGGGCCCCCTCGCCGGTCTCCACGGTGATGTGAGCCTCGCCGTAGCGGTCATGGCGGGCCAGGGCGTGGGCCTGGAGCACCTCCAGGGGGTCCTTGCCGACCAGCAGGGGTCGGCCGCCCCGTCGCGTCACCCGGCGGGCGAGGATCTCGACGTCGGCCTTGAGCCACACCGAG
>DASZKO010000107.1:0-5239 GCA_035605655.1 Caulobacteraceae bacterium
GGCCGGCAGGGCTGGACCGAGGATCTGGCCGAGGCTGGCGTCGTCTTCGCCGGAGCCGCCGAGGGTCAGCTGGTAGAATTCCTCGCCCTTCTTATCGACGCCGAGGATGCCGATGTGGCCGACGTGATGGTGGCCGCAGGCGTTGATGCAGCCGCTGATCTTGATCTTCAGCTCACCGACTTTCTCGGCGAGGTCCGGATCGGCGAAGCGGCGGGCGATCGACTGGGCGATGGGGATGGCGCGGGCGTTGGCCAGGGCGCAGTAGTCGAGGCCGGGACAGGCGATGATATCGCTGATGAGGCCGAGGTTCGGGCTGGCGAGGCCGGCTTCGACCAGCGTGGTCCACACCGCGTGGGCGTCGTCGAGCCTGACGTGCGGCAGCAGCAGGTTCTGCTCGTAGGAGACGCGGATCTCGTCCAGCGAATAGCGCTCGGCGAGATCGGCGGCGACATCCATCTGGTCCGACGACATATCGCCCGGCGTCTCGCCCGGCGTCTTCAGCGCGATGTTGACCAGGCCGTAGCCCGGGGTCTTGTGCGGCAGGATGTTGTTGCGGGCGAAGCGGGCGAAGGCCGGATCGGCGGTCTTGGCCGCCTCGAACGCCGCCGAGCGCGCCGGCAGGGTCTCGAAGCCGCTGGGCTGGAACCAGCCGCGGATCCTGGCAAGCTCCGTATCCGGAAGATCGACCGCGGCGGTGTCGCTCCTGGCCCATTCCTCCTCGACCTGACGGGCGAAGTCCTCAGCCCCGAGGCTGGCGACCAGGACCTTGATCCGCGCCTTCCACAGGTTGTCGCGCCGGCCATAGCGGTTGTAGACGCGCAGGATCGCCTGCAAGTAGCTCAGCAGATGCCGGGCCGGCAGGCTCTCGCTGATGACCGGCCCGAGATAGGGCGTGCGGCCGAGGCCGCCGCCCACCCGCACCTCGAAGGCCAGGGCGCCGGCGGCGTCGCGATGCAGGCGAAGGCCGATGTCATAGATGCGGATGGCCGCCCGATCCTTCGGCGCGGCGGTGACCGCGATCTTGAACTTCCGTGGCAGGAACGAGAATTCCGGATGGAAGGTGGACCACTGACGGATCGCCTCGGCCCAGATGCGCGGATCGTCGACCTCGTCGGCGCTGGCGCCGGCGTGCGGGTCGGCGGTGAGGTTGCGGATGCAGTTGCCGCTGGTCTGGATGGCGTGCATGCCGACCTTGGCCAACTCGTCGAGGATGTCCGGCGCGTCCTTCAGCTTGATCCAGTGAAGCTGGAGATTGGTGCGGGTGGTGAAGTGGCCGTAGCCACGGTCGTAGGTCCGCGCCACGTGGGCGAGGGCGCGCAGCTTGGCGGCGTCCAGCGTGCCATAGGGGATGGCGATGCGCAGCATGTAGGCGTGCAGCTGCAGATAGAGGCCGTTCATCAGGCGGATCGGCTTGAATTGCTCCTCGCTGATCTCCCCCGCCAGTCGCCGGGCGCACTGGGCGCGGAACTCGGCGGCGCGGTCGGCCAGCATCGCCTCGTCTATGGCGTCATAGAGATAGGTGGCGGCGGCCATCACTTGCGCCTGATGAGATTGGCCCGGCCGGCCGAGCGGGCGACGCCGTGGGCGTGGACAAGGCGGGCGATATCGGTCCCGCCGGTCGCCTGCTTGCCGTGATCGGGCTTGTTGCTGGGGCCCAGCGCGCGCAGGCGCTCGCGGTAGCTCAAAGGCGCCGGACCCTCGCCGTCGGCGTCATCGACATCGATGAGATAGGGGTCGACGAGCAACCTCACCTGGTCCTTGGCGCGGGTCTCGGCGGCGTCGGCGGCGGCCTGATCGGCGAACAGCTCGGCCTCGGCGAAGCGCTCGACCCACGCCCCGGCCTTCCAGAAGATGACCTCGCCGTCAGCGAGGCGATTGGCGGTGAGGGCCTTCATCGGGCGGCCTTTCGAGCCGGCTCGCGCGCCGCGGGCGCGGCTGCCGACACATCGGCCAAAGCCATGGCTTCGCCGACGATCAGCAAGGCAGGCCCGGAGAGGCCCTCGGCGGCGGCGCCAAGGCCGGCCACGGTGGTGGCGAACCGCCGCTCGTGCGGCAGGCTGGCGTTTTCGACGATGAGCGCGGGGGTGGCGGGGGCGCGGCCGGCGGCGATCAGGCGGGCCGCGATCTCGCCGGCCTTTGTGGCCCCCATGTAGATGACCACCGTCTGATTGGCCCTGGCGAGGGCCGGCCAGTCGAGATCAGGCGTTTCGCCGCCCGCCCCGTGGGCGGTGACGAAGGTGACAGCCTGGGCCGACCCGCGATGGGTGAGCGGCGCTCCGGCCCCGGCCGCGGCGGCCAAGGCGGCGGTGACTCCGGGAATGACCTCGACTTCGATGGCGGCCGCGCGACAGGCTTCAAGTTCCTCGCCACCGCGGCCGAACATGAAGGGATCGCCGCCCTTGAGCCGCACGACGTCGAGGCCGGATCGGGCGAGGCCGACCAGCAGGCGATTGATGTCCGCCTGGGCGTAGAAGTGGCGCGACTTGCGCTTGGCCACCGCGATGCGCCGCGCCGCGTCTGGGGCGAGATCGAGAATGGCCTGGGAGACCAGGCCGTCGTGGACGACCACATCCGCGTGCTGCAGGGCTTTGAGCGCCTTGACGGTCAAAAGCTCGGGATCGCCGGGACCCGCGCCGGCCAGCGTCACCTTGCCGGGACGGGTCGGTTCGCCGCCTAGCGCAACCAGGCCCCGGGCGGGGCGTGCGCAACGAGATGGGCCGGATCGCGGGTTCATCGCCTTGGACTTTGAGGTTCTCTAATAGTAAGCTGACCCTGAAGACACCGACGGGGCGAGTCCGCTCGAAAGCAACCCCGCCCCGCCGCCGCCGGATGAGCGAAGGGCCATACGCTCCTCCGGCCCTTGCAAGCTGGGCCTCGCGGACCCATTTCGCAAGCCGAGGACTTCTGCCGGGGGTATCAGCAAATCTCATGGAGACGCGCCGCCGCCTTCCTCCGTTGAATTCCCTGCGTGCTTTCGAGGCCGCTGCTCGCCACCTCAATTTCAGCCGCGCCGCCGACGAGCTCAGCGTCACGCCCGGCGCGGTCTCCCAGCAGATCCAGAATCTCGAAGACTTCGTCGGCGCCGCCCTCTTCAAGCGCACGCCGCGCGGCCTGCTGCTCACCGACGCCGCCCAGACCGCCCTGCCGGCCCTGCGCGAGGCCTTCGACCGTCTGGCCGAGGCCGCCTCACTGCTCACCGCCGCGGTGGACGGCCGGCGCCTGACCCTCACCGCCCCGCCCTCCTTCGCCGCCAAGTGGCTGGTGCCCCGGCTCGGCCGCTTCGAGGCGGCCCATCCCCAGGTGGACGTGTGGCTCTCCGCCGACATGGAGCTGGTGGATTTCGCGACCGGCGATGTCGATCTCGCCTTGCGCTACGGCGGCGGCAATTACCCCGGCCTGGAAGCCACCCGCCTGATGCAGGAGACGGTGATCCCGGTGATGAGCCCCGAACTCCTGGCCGCCAATCCCCTCGCCTCCCCCGCCGATCTGGCCCACCACGTGCTGCTGCACGACGGCTCGCCCGACGCCGACGAGAGCTGCCCCGACTGGCTGATGTGGCTGACCGCCCGCGGGGTGAAGGGCGTGGACGGCGCGCGGGGGCCGAGATTCAACCAGTCGAGCCTAGTGATCGAGGCCGCCATGGCCGGGCGTGGCGTGGCTCTGGCCAAGCGGACCCTGGCTCAGGACGACATCGACGCCGGCCGCCTCGTCGCGCCGATGGCCATCACGACCAACGTGGATTTCGCCTATTACGTGCTGCACCCCAAGTCCAAGGGTCGCCTGCCGCAGGTCAAGGCGTTCGTGGCCTGGATCATGGCCGAGGCCGCAGCCCACGACGCCGCCCTGGCGAGCATGAACAACGGGGCCGGAATCTAGGGGCGGGCGGGTGGCCGGGCCGCGCTTGCCTTCGCGCCCCATTCGCCTATGTTCCGCCGCCTCGCGGGCGGTCCCTTAGGCCGCCGCGCGACGGGTGATTAGCTCAGTTGGTAGAGCAGCTGACTCTTAATCAGCGGGTCGTAGGTTCGAGCCCTACATCACCCACCATTTTTTCAAAAACTTTGCCCGGCAAACAGCCGGTCGCTGATCACTTGCCGTCCGGCTAATTCGGTTAGGCATGCCCTCGCGCAACCGGCTCCGCTTCAGGTCGCTACCAGCGGAGCACCACTTTGCCGGCCTCGCCCGAGAGGGCGGCTTCGAAGCCTGAGCGGAAATCGCTGGCTTCGAGGCGGTGAGTGATGAGCGGCTCGAGATCCAGACCGCCGCGGATGAGGCCGAACATCTTGCGCCAGGTCTCGAACATCTCGCGCCCGTAGACGCCCTTGATGGTCAGGGCCTTGAGGATGATCCGCGACCAGTCGACATCCATGGAGGCGCCCGGGATGCCCAGCATGGCGAGCTTGCCGCCCATGGCCAGGGCCTCCACCGCCTGGCCAATCGCGGGGGCCGCGCCGGACATCTCGAGGGCCACGCCAAAGCCGCCCACGATCCCCAGTTCGCGCTGGACATCGGCGAGGTCCTCGCTTGTCACATTCACCGGCCGGACGTCGGCGAGCTTCTGCGCCAAGGCGAGGCGGTAGGGGTTCTGATCGGTGATCACAACGCTGCGCGCGCCGGCCCGGCGCGCGACGGCGGCGGCCATCATGCCGATGGGCCCTGCGCCAGTCACCAGCACGTCCTCGCCCATCAAATCGAACTGCTGGGCGGCGTGGACGGCGTTGCCGAAGGGATCGAGCAGGGCGCCGATGTCGAGGCTGACGTCGTCCGGCAGGGGAATGACATTGAAGGCCGGCAACGCGAGGTACTCGGCGAAAGCGCCCTGGCGATTGACGCCGACGCCGCGGGTACCCGGATCGAGGTGGAAACGGCCGGCGCGGGCGGCCGGCGAATTGAGGTCGACGACGTGGCCCTCGCCGGAAACGCGCTGGCCGACCTCGAGCTTGCGGGTGACCGCCTTGCCGATTTCGACGATCTCGCCGGCGTATTCGTGGCCGACGATCATCGGCACCTTGATGGTCGCCCGGGCCCAGTCGTCCCAGCGCCAGATGTGCAGGTCCGTGCCGCAAATGGCTGTGCGACGGATGCGGATCAGCACCTCTTGCGGCCCGCAGGCGGGAACGTCCGCCTCCGTGCTCCACAGGCCCTCTACGGGTTGAAGTTTCGCCAAGCCCAGCATGTGTTTGGTCATCTAGGCGGCTCCGCTTCGGTCCATTCGTTCGAGGACCGCGTCGCGCGCCTCGGC
>DASZKO010000144.1:0-1575 GCA_035605655.1 Caulobacteraceae bacterium
GCGGCAGTCGGTCAATCCGGAGCTGCGCGCCAAGGCGCGGCTGGCGGCCACGATGCCGCCAACGCCGGGCGATAAGGCCAGCGCCCGCGACCTGCTGCTCGCCGAAGGCGTGTCGTCGGCGCTTGAATCGAGGCTGAAGGAGTCGACGTGATGATCGAAGGGTCCTGCCATTGCGGCGCCGTGACCTGGACGTTCGAGGGCGAGCCGGACGGGGCGACGGCGTGCAACTGCACCGTCTGTCGGCGCTATGGCGTCCTTTGGGCCTACGACTTCGAGGACGAGGGAATCCACGTCTCGGGCCCGGTCACGGCCTATGTGCGCGGCGACAAGGACGGCGGGTCGATCAGCTTCAACTTCTGTCCGACCTGCGGAAACCTCGCCTATTGGCGCGGGCTCGCGCCGCGGGAGGACGGTCGGCGGCGGATCGCGGTCAACCTCCGGCTCGCCGAACCCGAGGCCGTGGCGGCGATCCCGATCGATCATTTCGAGGGGCTCGTCGCGTTCGAGGACCTGCCCCGCGACGGCAAACGCGTCGCCGACTATTGGTTCTGAGGGGGCTCAAGTCGCGCTGGGCGCGAGTCATTGTCGGAGCGCCGGCGTCTCGTAATTAGATCCGCAGATGGCCGAAGATGCCCCGGATCAAGTTCGGGGACAGATAACCACGGATTGATGGCGCGGATTTCTTGTCTCCGCTCGTCCCGGACGCCGAGCGAGTAGCGAGGCGAGCCGGGATCCAGGCGTTTTATCCTTGAGCGCCGGCATTTCATAAAAAGCCTGGATCCCCGCTTTCGCGTCGCCTTCGCGGGGATGCACGGAGGTTTTGGAAGCGCTCGCGGTCAAGGGCGCGCCGCAGGCGGGCGAGAAATCGATCTGCGGATAACCCATTGGACCGGTAGCCGGCGGGACGCCGCCGCTCCAAGCTCGTAACCCCCCTCGACCTGGAATGGGCTTGGCCTCGCGCCCCCTACCCCCCGAAGCGGTAGGTCAGCTCGACGCCATAGGTGCGCGGTTCCCCGAAGAAGCGCGCGTTGAAGCCGAAGGCGTCGCCGTTCACGAAGCCGAGCGGATAGGCGTAGGCGCCGATGTTCTTGATGTAGAAGGCGGCGTCGATCGGCTTGCCGGCGATCCGCCGCCAGTCGAGGCGGGCGTCGAACAGCGAATAGGCGGCGACCTGCGAGGCCGCCAGGCCATCGAGGCTGAGGTTGTAGCCGCTGCGGTACGACCAGGCGCCGGTGAGGGTCAGATCGCCCCATTGCGGGTTGATCGGCAGCCGCCAGGTGTCGGTGAGGCTCAGGGTGTTCTGCGGAATGCCGGTGAAGGACGTGCCCGACAAGTCCTGGATCATGCCCGTGGCGGTGAGTTCCAGGAAGTGGTCGTAGACCCCTTTGGTGTAGCCGTAGTTGAAGGCGATGGTCATGCTCTTGATCGGCAGCACGACGAGATTGAGTTCGCCGCCGTAGATGTGCGCCTTTGAGGGCAGGCCGTCGGGTCCGGTGTTCTCGATGATCGCGGCCGGCTGGCCGTTGAAGAACACCGTGTTGCTGAGCTGGAGGTTCTTGTACCAGTCGTAGAAGA
>DASZKO010000146.1:0-11118 GCA_035605655.1 Caulobacteraceae bacterium
GTCCGTCGGACCAACTTCGCCTCGATGCGGGTCGGCGAGACCCTGGTGCTGGTGGGCGCCACCGTCGGCGATCTGGGCGCCAGCCTCTACCTGAGGGAACTGCTCGGCCGCGAGGACGGCGCACCGCCGCCGGTCGACCTCACCGCCGAGCGGCGCAACGGCGATTTCGTCCGTGCACTGATCGGGGACGGAGCAGTCTCGGCTGTTCACGACCTCTCCGACGGCGGCCTCGTCGCCGCGGCGGCCGAAATGGCCATGGCCTCGAACCAGGGGATCAGTCTTCGCCTGCCGGATACCGATGCGGCCGTGGCCATGTTGTTCGGCGAGGATCAGGCCCGCTATCTCCTCGCCGCCAAGGACGTCGCGCCTATCCTCGCGGCGGCGGCCGCGGCGGGCGTCCCGGCAGTGGCGATCGGCGCGGCGGAAGGCGAAGCCTTGAGCGTCGACGGCCTTTTCAGCTTGCCCCTGGCGCGGTTACGCGAGGCCCACGAGACGTGGCTGCCGGGCTATATGGAGTCCGCGGTCTAGGGACCGCCGTCGCGCAGCCAGCGGGCCCGGAGGGCCTTGGGAACCCAGGGCTCACTGGCCTTGGCGGCGTTGCGCAGGACCGCCACCGAGTTTGTGGTGCACACCGGGTCGCCGGGTTTCATGTCGATGCCGGGCAGCGGATGGGCGGTGCTCTCCGCCTTGTCGCCGGGCGGCGGCGGGCCGCACTGCACCGGCCAGATGTTCATCTCCGTTATGCGCCCCTCGGCGTCGGATTTCGCCGGCCGGCCGCCGAAGTAGACGAACGGATTGGAGCCGACCTTCACGTCTCCAGAAATCTTGGCTTGCGCCTGACCGATCCGGGGCTCGCCGGCGGCCAGGACGAAAGGCTGGGTGGTCCACACCGGCGCATCCCCGTCGCGATCGTAGAAGCCGACGGCGCCCGGCTTGATCACCGCCCCGGCGCCGCACTTGGGCCACTCGATCAGCGGCCGCGTCTCGTCCAACTGGCAGGGTTCGTCGGTTTCCATGCGCCACACGCCTGGTCGCAGAGGCGGGGCGCCGGCCTCGTCCGCGGCGCTCAGCAGCGGCGCCCTGGTGACCACGACGTTGCAGGCCTCCAGGAGAAGGCAGAGGCCGCTCAGCGCGACGAGACGTTTCATGCTGGTTCGCCCCCGATGGCGCCCTACTATATCGCGCGCCGCGCCCATGGCGCAAAGGAGCTCCATGATGCCGATCCCCGCCGCCGAACTGGAGGCCGATCTTCGGGCCGCCTTTCCCGACGCCGAGATCGCCATCGACGATCTGGCCGGCGACGGCGATCACTATCGCGCCCGGATCATTTCTGCGGCCTTCAAGGGGCTGCCGAGGGTTCGCCAGCACCAGCTCGTCTACGCCGCACTGAAGGGGAAAATGGGCGGCGCGCTCCACGCCCTGGCTCTGGAGACCGCCGCGCCGCCTTGACCCGGGCGCGCAACGTTCCTAGCTACCGCTCTCCCACGCGAAAGATCTGCTGATGACCGACGCCGCCCAGCTCAGCCCCGCCCACGATTTCATCGCCAGGACCATCGCCGAGCATCCGGTGGCCCTCTTCATGAAGGGAACCCCCGATCAGCCGGGCTGCGGCTTCTCGGCCGTGGTGGTGCAGATCCTCGATCACCTCGAGGTCCCCTTCGTCGGCGTCAACGTCCTTCAGAGCGATGAGCTTCGCCAGGGGATCAAGGCGTTTTCGGACTGGCCGACCATTCCCCAGCTGTACGTGAAGGGCGAGTTCGTCGGCGGCTGCGACATCCTCAAAGAGATGTTCCAGTCCGGCGAGCTGAAAACCTTCCTCGCCGAACAGGGCGTGCTGGAAAACGCCGCGCCTTAAGAGGCGTAGAACTCGACCACGAGGTTGGGTTCCATCTTCACCGGATAGGGGACCTCGGCCAGTTCCGGGCTGCGCACGAACTTGGCGCTCATGGCTTTGGGATCGACCTCGAGGTAGTCGGGCGAATCCCGCTCCACCAGCTGCAGGGCTTCCAGGACCAGGGCCATGTTGCGCGAACGCTCGCGGACCTGGACCACGTCGCCAACCTTGACGCGATAGGAAGCGATGTTCACCCGCTTGCCATTCACCAGCACGTGGCCGTGGTTCACGAATTGGCGGGCCGAGAACACGGTTGGGGTGAACTTGGCCCGGTAGATCACCGCGTCCAGGCGCGATTCCAGGAGGGCGATGAGGTTCTCCGAGGTGTTCCCCTTCCGGCGGGCGGCCTCGTCGTAAGTGCGCGAGAACTGCTTCTCGGTGAGGTTGCCGTAGTAGCCCTTCAGCTTCTGCTTGGCGCGCAGCTGCAGGCCGAAATCGGAGACCTTGCTCTTGCGCCGCTGACCGTGCTGGCCGGGGCCGTAGGGCCGCTGGTTGATCGGGCTCTTGGGCCGACCCCAGATGTTCTCGCCCATCCGGCGGTCGATCTTGTACTTCGCCGATTGGCGCTTCGACATGCCTTTATCTTCTTTCGCATCGATGCGGTCCGGCCCCTCGCAAGGATCGGAGGGACGATCTCAACGGCGGCGCACGCATCACCCGTCAATGGTTTCGCGCGCCGACAGGAAAACCCGGCGGCGGCGAGGCGCGGCTTATGGCCTTGCGCTCTCTAGTCTGTCAAGCGAGCGGCCTTCCGGGCGGCCAGCTTTTCGAGCACTTGGCCGCGGCCGCGCGACAGCGCCGTGACGACGCCGCGCAAGGTGCGCACCTCCTGGTCGGTGAAGCGGGCGCGGCCCAGCGCCACGCGCAGGTTGCGCACCATCGAGGGGCGCTTCTCGGCCGGATGGAAGAAGCCGGCGGTGTCGAGTTCGGCCTCGAGCTGTTCATAGAATCCCAGGAGCGCGCCTTGTCCGGCCGGCGCCGGAGCGCCGGCGAACGCCGGCGGAACTCCCTCCGAGGCGGTCGTCGCCCATTCATAGGCGGTGATTGCCACCGCCTGGGCCAGGTTCAAGGAATGATGCCGCTCGTCCACCGGGGCGGTGATGATGGCCTGACAGAGGGCGATGTCGTCGGCCTCCAGCCCGGCCCGCTCGCCGCCGAAGAGGAGGCCGCAGGCTGCGCCGGCGCGGCACGCGTCCTTGAGCTGCGCCGCGCCCTCGCGCGGGCTGAGCACCGGAAGGATCGCTTCGCGCGGTCGCGCCGTGGTCGCCAGAACCAGGGTGAGATCGGCGATCGCCTCGGGAAGGGCCGTAAAGACTCTCGCTTCGTCGAGCGGCCAGTTGGCGCCCGAGGCGCTGGCCCAGGCGCGCGGCTGGGGCCAGCCGTCCCGCGGATTGACCAGGCGCAGCTCGGCAAGACCGAAATTGGCCATCACCCGGGCGGCCGCGCCAATGTTCTCGGCCAGCTGGGCGTCCTTGAGGATGATGCAGGGGCGATCCATCGTCGCCCAAGCCCATAGCCCATTTCGTTCGCGTCGCGGATATGTTTGCCTCCCGCGCCTCGAGCCGCAGAGATTCGCTGACCTGATGGACCTCGCCCGCCGCCTCGCCGTCGCTGGCCTCGCCGCCGCCCTGGCCCAGTGCACGGGCCGCCCGCCGGCCGCCCGGCGACCTGGACCGCCGCGGCTCGATGAGGCCGCCCTGATCTCTGGCTACACCCAGTTGGCGGCGCGCGCCCGCCCGGCGGTCTTCGGCCTCGGCGTCGCGCTGCTGTCGCCAGCCACAGTGTGGGTTTCCGATGCCAGGAGCCGGTTTCCCATGCTGGGCGAGGCCAAGCTGGTCGTCGCCGCCTGCGCGCTGGCCCAGGCGGGCGCCGGCGCGCTTAAGCTCAACGAGGCGATCACCCTCACCGACGCCGACCTGTCCCCCGGCGGCGGCCCTATTGACCAGGCCTTTCCCTCACCGCCCGCCGGCGCGCGCCTCACCCTGAGAGTCGCCGACCTCATCGCCCTGGCGGTCCAGCGCGGTGACAACACCGCCGCGGACACCCTCATGAAGCGGATCGGCGGACCGGCCGCGGTCTCCGCCTGGCTGGCCGGCAAGGGCCTCGGCGACATCCGCCTCGATCGCTACGAGCGCCAACTTCAGGTGGATCAATCCGGCATGCCGCCTTTCCAACCGGCCTGGAAGGACGCCCGGCCGTGGCTGGCTTCCCGCGACGCCATTCCCGCCGCCGAGCGCGAGGCGGCCGGCGAGCGCTATCTGGCCGATCCGCGCGACACCGCCACTCTGCCGGCCCTCCTCGGCTTCCTGACCCGCCTGGCCGGAGGCGAACTCATGTCCCCGGTCCACACCCGGCTCCTCCTGCGCCTGATGAGCGACAGCCAGACCGGGGGGCGGCGGCTCGAGGCGGGCCTGCCGCCGGACGCCCACTTGGCCCACAAGGCCGCCTCGACGCCGACGGACCTGGGCCTCACCCTGGCGACTGGCGATATCGGCCTGGTGACCCTCGCCGATGGCCCGCGCTTCGCCGTCGCGGCCTGTCTCGCCGGCTCGACGGCCACCGAGGCCGACCGCGATCGCCTGATCGCCGACGCCGCCCGCCTGGTGGCGAGCTGCGTCAGCTAGGCCGTATTTCAGCTCCACCAGGGGGGGAGCGCCTCGTCTTTCGGCAGGCTCGATCGTGGCCGCGAAAACCTAAGCTCAGGGTTGCGGCGGAACGATCCCGCTCTGCGGATAGGCCGGCAGCAGCGGCGGCGCCGCCGGCAGTCCAGCCGCGCGTCCGGCGATCTGTTTCATCAAGAGATCGACCGCCGCCTCGAGCTGGGCGTCGTGTCCGGCCATCAGGTCGGCCGGCTGGTTCTCGATCTCGATGTCCGGATCGACCCCGTGGTTCTCCACCGCCCACCTGCTGTCGGGCGTGAACATGGCGCTCTCGGGAATGGTGATGTAGCCGCCGTCCATCAGCTGCCAGTTGCCGCGAATACCGCGCACCCCGCCCCACGAGCGCGTGCCGACGAGCTTGCCCAGGCCGTATTCGCGGAAGAGATAGGGAAAGATATCGCCGTCGGACGCCGACCAGTGGTTGAGCAGGGCCACCTTGGGGCCGTTGACGAACTCGTTGGGCTCCGGCGTGACGCCCGACTCCCGATTGGTGTTCAGGCTCACCAAGGTGCGGCGTAGACGCTCCAGGGCGAAGGGAGCGATGAAGCCGCCGCCATTCCAGCGGTCGTCCATGATCAAGGCCTGCTTGTCGAGCTGGCCATAGAACTGGCGCACGAACTGCTGGGCGCCCAGCTGCTCCATGTCCGACATGTAGACATAGCCGATCCGGCCGCCGGACAGGCGGTCTACCACGGCCCGGTTGTGGGCGATCCAGGCCGCTTCCCTGAGGCTCAGCTCCTTGGCTACCGGCTTGACCACCACGTGACGACGGGGCCCGGTCGGGGTGTCGGCCACCGTGAGATCGACAGTGGTCTCGGCGTCGGCGAGCTGCAGGAGGCTGTCCGGATCCGTGGGCGCGGCCAATTCGATCCCGTTCACGGCCAGGACGAAGTTCCCGGCGCGCACGTCCAGGCCAGGTTCGGCCAGGGGACTGCGATAGTCCGGGCGAGTGTTGTCGCCAGGATAGATGGTGGCGATGCGGTAGCGGCGGGAGGCCGGGTCGAGGGCCCAGTCGACACCCAGCAGGGCCTGATGCACCGCCGGGCTCGTGTCGTCATCGTCGCCGCCGCCCACATAGGTGTGGGAATTGCCCATCTCACCGATCATCTGGCCGATCAGATAGTTGAGGTCCTCCCGCGAGCCGGCGAGTGGCACGAGCTTGCGATAGCTGGCCCCCACCGCGTTCCAGTCCTGGCCGTTCATCTCGGTGGAGAAAAACATGTCGCGTTCGAGCCGCCAGGCGTTGTCGAACATTTCCGCCCATTCCACCGGCGGGTCGACCAGCATGCGCATGTGGCCGAGGTCGAGCCGCTTTTTGCTGTCCTCGTCCTTGGCGGCGTCGGACTTGGTGTCGAGGACGGTGTAGTCCCTGTCGTGTTTGATCAGAATCCTCTGGCCATCGAGCGAAAGGGCGTAGGAATCCACGTCCTCGGTGACGACCGAATCCTTGCGCTTCTTGAAGTCGAAGAAGTGGAGGGCGGATTTTTCGCCGTTCAGGGCGCCCTGAATCAGGCCGATCGGCTGGGTGAGGTAATAGATGCGGCCATCGCGGGCGTCGATCTGGACGATGTTGGCCGGCTCAACGGGCAACGCGACGGCGCGGGCCATCATGCCGTCGAGGTCGACACGGACCGGGGCGATGGGGCCGGGCCGGTCGGGGGCCGGCTTGCCGGCCTTGAAAGGTCCGGCCTTGGTCTCCTTGGGGGCGGCGTCCTCGGGCTTGGTCGGCTCGGTCCCGGTGTCGGCCTCATCCGAGCGCGGAGCCACCGGCGACGCCGTGTCGCGGGCCAGCGGAATGGCATAGAGGCCCGCCGACTTGAGGATGGTGAAATCGAACTCGATGTCCGACGGCACGGTGTTTTCGTGGCGGTTGGAGGCGAAATAGAGGTAGCGGCCGTCGGGCGACCACACCGGATTGGAATCGATGCTGCTGCCGTCGCCGAGCCTGGTGGCCTTGCCGCTCGCCACCTCGTAGAGCCAGAGGTCGCGCCGCCGCCCCGTCGAGGTCAGGCTGAAGGCCAGCCAGCGGCCGTCGCGCGAGAAGGCCTGGTCGTGGATCTCGTTGAACTTGTCCTGGGCGACCTGGCGCGGCGCTCCGCCATCGACGCCGACGACCCACAGTCGATGGGCCCCGTCGCTGAACGAAAGCATCTTGCCGTCCGGCGAGAATATCGGCCCGTAGAGGTAGCCGGTGGAAAACGAGGTCAGCAGCCGCTCGGCCCCGCCCTCGGCCGGTCGCACGGCGACCTGCTGGGCGCCGTTGGCGTCGGTCGTGTAGGCGATCATCCGGCCATCGGGCGAGAAGGTTGGATGGTCCTCGTCGGCGGTCTGGGTGCCGGTCAGGTCGCGCGTGGCGCCATTCTCGGCCGGCACGCTGAAGATGTCGCCTCGGGCGGAGAACAGAGCCCGCTTGCCGTTGGGGGCGATCGCATAGTCGACCTGGCCAGCCGGATCAGTGTCACGGATCTGATCCTTCACATCGGCGACGTGGGCGCGGGTGCGGGGATTGTCGTCCGGCAGGCTTACCGGGACCTCGCGCAGCTGTTCGCCGGGCAGATCGAGGAGCCAGAGCTTGCCGCCCTGCTGGAAGGCGATGGCGTCGCCGCCGAGCGCCGGGAAATCGATGTCGTAGTCGGTGAAATGGGTGACTTCGCGCGTCTGGCGGCTGTCCTCGTCATAGACCCAGATGTTGGCGCGCCTGTGGGCGTCCTGATCGCTGAGATAGTAGATCTTGCGCCCGGACCACATCGGAGAGGTGTTGGTGCCCGACCAGTTGGTGATCTGATCCAGCTTGCGGGTGTTGAAATCGAAGGTGAAGATCTGCTGGCCGAGGCCGCCGTTGTAGCGCTTCCAGGTACGGAAATTCCGGAAGATGCGGTTATAGGCGATGGTGTGACCATCCGGAGCGAAGGTCGCCAGGCCCACGGCGCTGTCGATCGGCATCGCGACGGGCGCGCCGCCCGCCACCGGGACCTCGTACATGTACTGGATCCAGGAGTTCCACTGATCGCGCTTGGTGAGATAGACGACGTATTGCGAATCCGGCGTCCAGGTGACGACCATGTTGTCCGGCCCGTGGCGCCCGCCGGTGCCGCCCTCGGTGGTCGGATGATAGGTCAGGCGCCGGGCCATCCCGCCGGCGGCGGGGATCACCCAGATATCGGTGCCCGCCTTGCTGGCTTCGGTATAGGCGATCCATCGCCCGTCGGGGGAGACGCGGGGCATCATGTCCTGCCCGGCGGCGCTGGTCAGCCGCTCGGCCGTCCCGCCGCTCTTGGGAACCGCCCACACATTGCCGTCGGCCACGAAGACGATCCGTTCGCCGAACGGCTGGGGGAAGCGCGGCAAGGCGGCGTGCGCGCAAAGCGGCGCGGCCGAGACCATCAGGGCGGCGATCAGGCGGCCAAGCTTCATGTCGTTTCCCCCTCAGGGCGCGTCCCGCGACGCGCCAAAGACCTCTATCCGCCCGGCTCGGCGGGGCAACTTACAAGTCAGTAACCCCAGGCTCTATTCGAAGCCGACCGAACGACTGGTGGCTTCTCTCTCCGCCATTTCCGTCTCCAGAGCGGTGACGTAGGCCCGGGCGTAGTGCAAGGCGTCGGCCCCGAGTAGCAGACGCCGCGGCGGATCTTCAGCCTCGACGGCGCTCATGATTACCTGGGCAATCTTGACCGGGTCGCTGGCTTCGGAGCCGGCGTGATCGGCGAGAATGGCCTGGGCGGCGTGGCCGGCCCCGTCGTCATAGTCGGCGATCCGCTTTTCGGCGATCACCAGGGAGCGGCCGGCAAAGTCGGTGCGCATTCCGCCCGGAGCGATGTTGATCACCTTGATCCCCAGCGGCGCGACCTCGTCGGCCAGACTCTCGCCGATCGCCTCGAGGGCATGCTTGCTGGCGCAGTAGAGGCCCGTGCCGGCCCACACCGCGATGCCGCTCACCGAGGTGATGTTGACGATCCGCCCGGACCGTCGCGCCCGCATGGCCGGCAACGCGGCCGCGATCATCGACCACGGCGAAAAGAAGTTGACCTCGAACTGGGCGCGCAGCTCGGCGAGGCTCGCCTCCTCCACGGCACAGGTGAGGCCGTAGCCGGCGTTGTTGACGAGAATATCGAGGCGGCCCAGGGCCGCGGCCGCCGCACCCACGACGGCTGCCGCCGCGCCGGCGTCGGCGAAGTCGACCTCGAAGCCGACCGCGCGCCCAGGCGCCAGGGCCTCGAACGCGGCCTTGTCAGCGCTCCGCCGCACCGTGCCGGCGACCGCATCGCCGCGGCCCAGCGCCGCCCTGGCCAATTCTCGGCCAAGGCCGCTGCCAACCCCGGTGATCAGCCAGGCGCGTGCGAGGGCGGCCATTGAGAGCCGGGCTGGCGCTCAGGTGGCGCGGAGGTTGATGGCGGCGTCTTTGCCCGAGCGTTGATCGCGCTCGATGTCGAAGGAAATCGACTGCCCTTCGCTCAAGGAATTGAGGCCCGAACGCTCGACGGCCGAGGCGTGGACGAACACGTCCTTGCCGCCAGCCTCCGGCTGGATGAATCCGTAACCCTTGGTGGCGTTGAACCACTTCACCGTGCCGACCGCCATGTTCAGTCTCCGTTAGGCGTGGATCCGCCGGATGAGCCCGGCGGATGATCGAGTCTGAAAGGGCGGCTTCGAAGTCCGCGCGCGGCGGGCATCTGGAGCGTTGCGCAGCAGAGTTCGACACCGCCTATATAACCGTTGTCCGAGCCGCCCGCCAGCGCGTGCGGCGCCAGCCAAGTCTGCCGCGGCCGGCGGGGCAAGACGGGCGCGGCGGCGAAAGGCTAGAGAAGGCCAGATGACCAGCTCCCATCGCCTGCCGACCTTCTACATCCCGCACGGCGGTGGCCCCTGCTTCTTCATGGACTGGTCCCTGATGGGCCGTCCAGCCGACGAATGGGACCGCACGGCGGCGTGGCTCCGCGGCCTGGCCGACACCTTGCCGGCCCGCCCCAAGGCGATCGTCGTCGTTTCTGGCCACTGGGAGGAGAGCGCCTTCACGGCCGGCGCCGGCTCCGCCCCGGAGCTCATTTACGACTACACCGGCTTCCCGCCTCGCACCTATGAACTGAAGTATCCGGCCTCGGGGGCCCCCGTCCTGGCCGAGCGGATCGTCGAACTCCTGGCCGCCGCCGGCTTGCCGGCCCGAATCGACCCGGAGCGCGGCTTCGACCATGGGATCTTCATCCCCTTCCTGCTGATCTATCCCGGCGCCGACATCCCGGTCGTGCCGCTGTCTCTCAAGGCCGGCCTGGATCCGGCCGAGCACCTCGCAGCCGGCGCCGCCCTGGCGGCCCTGCGCGAGGAAGGCGTCCTCATCGTCGGCTCTGGCATGAGCTATCATAACATGGGCGCCTTTCGCACGCCGGCCGCCACCGCCCCGTCGGAGGCCTTCGACCGCTGGCTGACCGCCGATCTCGAGGCGGCGCCGGCCGCGCGCGCGGCCGGCCTGATTAAGTGGAGCGAGGCGCCGGCCGCCCGCAATGCCCACCCCCGCGAGGAGCACCTGCTGCCTCTGATGATCGCGGCCGGCGCCGCCGGCGAAGACCCGGGAGCGCGCGTGTTCACCGACGAGGTCATGGCCGCCCGCATTTCTGGCTATCGTTTCGGCTAGATGGCGCTGGAGCCCATCGCCGCCGACCTGGTGATCGCCGGCGCGACCCTGATCACCATGGACGCGGAGCGGCGGGTCATCGCCGACGGGGCCCTGGCCATCCGGGATGACCGCATCGTCGCCGTGGGCAATCGCCGGGATCTGACGCGCGCGGTGGCCGCCGCCCGCACGATCGAGGCCGGTCGCTTCGTCACGACCCCCGGTTTCGTCGACGGCCATATCCATATCACCGGGGACCCCCTGACTCGCGGCTTCGCGCGCGGCGGCCCAAAGGTGGGCCCCGGCGAGCGCCTGCAGAAGTGGGTGATCCCGATCTTCCGCGCCCAGAGCCCGGCGGACGAGGCCATCGCCGCCCAATGCGCCGCCCTGGCGATGATGCGCGGGGGAACGACCTCATTTCTCGAAGCCGGGACGGTGAGCCACCTCGATGCGGTCATGGAGGCCCTAGCGCCGACCGGCATCCGCGGTCGCGTGGGCGAATGGGTCGAGGGCCGCGCCTACGACCCCGCCGCCGATCAGGCCGCGGTCTCGGCCGCCGCCATCGCCCAACTCGAGCGCGAGATTGCCCGTTATCCGGCCGCCGAAGGCGCCCGTCTCGCCGCCTGGCCGGTGCTGGTCGGCCATTCGACCAATTCCGACGAGGTCTGGAGAGCCGCCAAGACCCTGGCCGACGCCCATGGCCTGGGCGTCTCGGCCCACATGAGCCCCAGATCCTCCGACCCGGAATGGTTTCTACAGGCCTACGGTCGCCGCCCCCTCGAGCACTTGGCCGACATCGGCGTCCTGGGTCCCAACGTCTGTCTCACCCACCTGGCCAACATCGATTTCGCCGAGCTCGACATCCTCGCCGCCAGCGGAACCAACGCCATCCTCTGCCCGCACGCGGCGCTGGCGGGCGGTTTCGGCCTCTCGCGCATCGGCCTCTATCCGGAGATGGC
>DASZKO010000170.1:0-5775 GCA_035605655.1 Caulobacteraceae bacterium
ACTACGTCGCCGGCTACAAGGCCGGGGCGGACGGCGACTGGAAGATCGTCTGGTCGGTGGTGAGCGACGCGCCCGCGCCGGCCGCCAGCAGCTAGGATTCCAGCAACCCATCGAGGTGCTCGACGGCCTCGATGAATTCGCTCTTGAAGGCCTGCACGGCTTGGCCGGCCGAGCGCACCTCGTCGATCAAGCCGACGCCCTGGCCGACGAAATAGGTGACCATGTCGCGGGCCTGGCGGTTGCCGGCGGCGGCGGCGCGATCGACACTGCGCAGCGCCCCCTCGCTGACCAGGCTCATCATCGGCATGGGAAGCGGCCCCGGGCTGGCCGGATCCCGCTCCCAGGCCTCGGTCCATGCCGAGCGAAGCTGGCGGGCCGGCTTGCCGGTGCGGCAGCGGGTGCGGATGGCGTCCCGGGAACTGGCCTCGATCATCTTCTCGCGGAAGATCTCGCTGGTTTCCGATTCCACCGTGGCCAGCCACACCGAGCCGGTCCACACCCCGGCCGCGCCCATGGCCATGCAGGCGGCCATCTGGCGGCCGTTCATGATCCCTCCGGCCGCCAGAACCGGCACGTCGCGGATCGGCTTGATGGCCTGGATCACCTCCGGGACCAGGACCATGGTCGAGACCTCGCCGCAGTGGCCGCCGGCCTCGCCGCCCTGGGCGACGATGATGTCGACCCCGGCCGAGACCTGGCGAATGGCGTGCTCCTTGGCTCCCACCAGGGCCGCCACCGGCACCCCATGCTTGCGGCCCATCTCGATCATCGCCGGCGGCGGGACGCCGAGGGCATTGGCGATCAGACGGATGGGAAACTCGAACGCCGCTTCCAACAGCTCGAGGGCCCGGTCGGGATCGAATGGCTGCGGACGATCATCCCTCACCTCGGGTTCGGCGAGGGCGACGCCGGCCTTTCCGAGCAGCTGGCGGGCGAACGCCGTGTGCGCCTCCGGCACCCGCGCCCTCAGAGAATTGTAGGTCACCCCGTGCTCGCCGGCGGTGGCCATGTTTTCTGGGATCAGGACGTCGATGCCGAAGGGCTTGCCGTCGCTGTGCTCGGCGATCCATTTGAGTTCGGCGCGGACCGAATCCGGCGAATGGGCGGTCGCTCCCAGCACGCCGAACCCCCCTGCCCGGCTCACCGCCGCCACCACGTCGCGGCAGTGGCTGAACGCCAGCAGGGGAAATTCCACGCCGAGCATATCGCAGATCGGAGATTTCATGACCGGTCCCTCGGGGTGAACTCACGGATGATCGAGCGGTCCTCGGCGTTGCGCTCGACCTTGATCCGCGCGCCCAGCGGCTCTTCGCTACCCATGCGGCGGGCGATGGCGTCGTCGTCGGGGTCGGTCCTGGCCGCGAAGCGCGCCCCGCTCCCCTCCTGGCGGCCGACCACGATTCCCACCGGGGCGGGCCCGCTGTAGTCGATGGTGTAGGTCTCCACCACGCCGGAGCCTTCTCCGGGCGCCGTGACCGGGGCCTCCCAGGCTTCGACATCGGCCTGCAGGGCGGCGCTGTCGAAGCCGCGCCAGGGGGCCGGCGCGGCGCTGTAGATCCCGACCGAATACTTCGACAGGAAACCGCCATTCGCGGCCACCAGGCCCTTTGCGCCCGGCGCCGCGCGCAGGGCGCGCGCCATGGAGGCCACCGCGTGCATGGAGTAGTTGTTCCCCGCCCCACCGAAGTAGGGCAGTCCGCCGGTGACGGTGAGCGGCCGCGGATCGTCGGCCTCGATGCCCAGCCCATCGCGCACATTGAAGACGGCGATGGGAAAGCAGCTGTAGAAGTCGAAGCGATCGATCTCGCCGAGCCTGGCGCCGGCCATCTCGAGCGCCTGCTTCACGGCCATGACCGCGGCCGGACTGGCCGACAGATCGGCCCGCTCCATCGGCGCGCGTTCGCGGACATCGGCCCCGCCCAGCAGGTAGACGAACTTGGCTTCGGGCACGCCCAGCTCGCGGGCCAGGCCCACGGAGGTGATGAGGACCGCCGCGCCCTGGTTGGCCTGGTCGCGGGCCACCAGGCGGCGCGGAAACGGATCGGAGGTCAGGCGATTGGACGGCGTGACGGTCGCCAGATCCTGGGCGGAGAGGATCTCCCTGGACATGGCGTGCGGGTTGCCGGCGGCGACCTCGGTGAACGGGGCGAAGAGGCGGCCCATCTCCACGGCATAGGCTTCGCGGTCGAGACCGAGGCGCCCCCGGCGGGCGTTCTCGAAGAGGGCGTAGAGGCTGATGGCGGTGCGCGCCCCGTGGCGGGGCAGATCCGAACCGGCCAGGGTTTCGCCGAACCCGCGATCCTCCAACTCCCCGCCGATCGCCTCGGACCAGTCGCGGCTCTCGCCGGCCGAGGTCAGGTGACGCAGGGTGGAAATCGCCTCGGAGCCGGCCAGCAGGACCATGCGCACCTCGCCTGATCCGATGGCGTTGGCGAACTCGTTGATCAGATGCTGCGGCCCCTGGCCACCCACCGGTTCGAGGATCGCCCGGGTCGGATCGGCGCCGATCCGGCGGGCCACGGCGCGGGGGAAGTTGTCCGCCCGTCCGAACGGGGCGACGGTTCTCGGGCCGGACGTCTCGAACTGGCGGACGGTGGCGATGACGTCGATGTGGCCGGCGAGCGCGTCGGCGGAGAGGGCATCGTCCAGCGCCGCGCGCGCCGCTTTCCCGGCCAGGTCGGCGGGCGACAGCGCCTCATAGGCCTTGGCCCCGATCCGCTCCGAGGCCTCGCCGACGCCGATGATCACCGGGGTGTTGTCGTTCACGCCGCCGAAGTCCCTTCGCCGCCCTGCCCAGGCTCACATTGGCGGCATCGCCACCGCCCTGTCGAGGGTGACGCGAGGAGAACGGCGAAGAGAGACCGAAGGTCCTAGTCTTCCTTGGGCGTCAGCACCTGGCGACCGCGGTACATGCCCGTCTTCAGATCGATGTGGTGGGGCCGGCGAAGTTCGCCGGTGTCCTTGTCCTCGATGTAGCTGTTGGCGGGCAGGGCGTGGTGCGCGCGCCGCATGTTGCGCCGCGAGGGCGAGACTTTGCGTTTGGGAACGGCCATGAGGAGAACTTCCGGGGAAAAGCGAGCCGCGCTCTATGCCGCAAAAGGCGCGCCCCTTCAACCCGCCGCGCGAAGCCGTTCAGGGGCTGACTTCGACCACGCCAGGCGGAGAAGAGAACCGATCATCTGAGGCTCGGCGCGAGCATAGTCCACGAGGGTCGAACCCTTGCGGCCCCAGTAGCCGGCGACCGGGCTGACGATGTCGGGTTGGGCGGCGCAGAAGTTGTGCTGATCCTCGGCGTCGAGCTTGACCATCAGCCGGGCCGGCTCACGGCGCAGGGTGGCGAAGATCTTGCCGCCGACCCGGAACGAGGGAAATCCGTGGTGATCGGCCTCTATCGCCTCGGGTAGCGCCAGGGCGGCGGCGCGGACCTCCTCGAACCGATCGGTCATGGTGGTTCAGACCAGGCGGCTCTGCTCGACCGCGGCGGCGATGAAGCTGGCGTAGAGCGGATGCGGCGCGAAAGGTCGGCTCTTCAGTTCCGGGTGGAATTGCACCCCGATGAACCACGGATGGTCGGTGCGCTCGACGGTCTCGGGCAGCAATCCGTCGGGCGAGACCCCGGTCATGATCAGCCCCGCGCTCTCGAAGGCGTCGCGGTAGCCGATGTTGACCTCGTAGCGGTGACGATGGCGCTCGCTGATGTCGGTGGCGCCATAGATCTCCGCGATCCGCGATCCGGGCGTGAGGCGCGCCTCGTAGGCTCCCAGGCGCATGGTGCCGCCGAGATCGTCGCCGGCGCCGCGAACCTCGCGCGCGTTGCCGCGCGTCCATTCGGTCATCAGGCCGACGATCGGGTCACGGGTCGGTCCGAATTCGGTGGATGAGGCGCAGGCCACCTTGGCGACGTTGCGGGCGGCCTCGATCACCGCCATCTGCATGCCGAAGCAGACCCCGAAATAGGGGACCCCACGCTCCCGGGCGAACTGGGCGGCGCGGATCTTGCCTTCGGCGCCGCGCTCTCCGAAGCCGCCGGGCACCAGTATGCCGTGAACGCCTTCCAGGCGGGTGGCCGCCGCTCCGTCGTCGCCCTCGAACGCTTCGCTCTCGACCCAGTCGAGATTGACCTTGACCCGGTTGGCGACGCCGCCGTGCACGAGAGCTTCGATCAAGGATTTATAGGCGTCTTTCAGCACCGTGTATTTGCCCACGACCGCGATGGTGACCTCGCCATCGGGATGGATCAGCCGCTCCGAAATCTCCTCCCATCGCGCGAGGTCCGGGGCCGGGGCGTCGCGCAGCCCGAAGACGTCGAGAACCTCGGCGTCGAGGCCCTGGCGATGATAGGCCAGCGGCACGGCGTAGATGTTGGGCGCATCCAGCGCCTCGATCACCGCCGACGGCCTGACGTTGCAGAAGAGGCCGATCTTGCGCTTTTCCTCCGGCGGTATGGTCTGCTCGCAGCGGCAGAGCAGCACGTCGGGCTGGATACCGATCGAGCGCAGCTCCTTCACCGAATGCTGGGTCGGCTTGGTCTTCATCTCCCCTGCCGTCTTGATGAACGGCAGGAGGGTCAGGTGGACGAAGCAGGTTTCGCCGCGCGGCAGCTCCTGGCCGAGCTGGCGGATGGCCTCGAAGAACGGCAGCCCCTCGATGTCGCCGACCGTGCCGCCGATCTCCACCAGGACGAAGTCGACCGCCTCGCCCGGATCGGCCAGGATGAAGCGCTTGATCTCGTCGGTGACGTGGGGAATGACCTGCACCGTGGCCCCGAGGTAGTCGCCGCGGCGCTCCTTCTCGAGGATGGTCTTGTAGATCTGACCGGTGGTGATGTTGTCGGCGCGGGTCGCCGAAACGCCGGTGAAGCGCTCGTAGTGGCCCAGATCGAGGTCGGTTTCGGCCCCGTCGTCGGTGACGAAAACCTCACCGTGCTGATAGGGACTCATCGTTCCCGGATCGACGTTGAGATAGGGGTCCAGCTTGCGCAGGCGGACCTTGTAGCCGCGCGCCTGCAAGAGGGCGCCGAGCGCCGCAGAGGCGAGACCTTTTCCCAATGAGGAAACCACGCCCCCGGTGATGAAGATGTACCGGGCCATGGACGGTCAGGATAACACCGATTCGCGGCAGCGAAAGCCGCGTGGAATGCTTAAGGCGCCGGTGGCTTGGCGGGCGGCGAGCCGGGCGTGGTGAGCGGCGGCAACGTCAACGGAGCCGGGGCCGCCAGCTTGGGGGCCGGGGGTGGCACATTGATGATCGGCGGAGCGGCCTGTCTCGCCGGGGTCCGGGTCGCGGCGTGGGCCGGGCGAGGCTTCGGCGTGGCGGCCGGCGCGCCAATCGGAGGCAGGGTCAGGGGCGCGGCGGCCGACTGGGCCGGCGTCGGAGGGATCGCTCCGCCGGGAGCTTGCCCCGGCGTGGTGGCGGGGGGAGGGATCGGCCGATCGAGCAGGGCCGGATTTACGGTGGCGTGCTTGAGCCGCTCGAGGATGGCCTGGGAGGAGCGTTCGCGGCCGCCGATCAGGGTCAGGGCCAGGCTGATGCTCAGGAACAGAGTGAAGAGAACCCAAGTCGTGCGGGTCAGGAGGTCGCCGGCGCCGCGGGCGGTGACCAGCCCCGTCGGGTTGCCCGTGCCCAGCGCGCCACCCTCCGATCGCTGCAGCAGCACCACCCCGATCAGGGCGAGGCAGATCAGGATGTTCAACACCAGAAGCAGGTCGCGGAGCATGGCGGCGTATGTAGGGTCTTTGCGGGTCGCGGGAAGGGGGCGCTCTTACCACCGGACCT
>DASZKO010000175.1:0-3294 GCA_035605655.1 Caulobacteraceae bacterium
GGCCCGCGAACGCAAGCCGTGAGACGGCTTTTCCTGGCGCTCGCCGTCTTCGCCCTTCTGGCGGCATGTGGGCCCAAGGCGCCGACGCTGCCGACGGACGTCCTGACCGCCCAGATTGAGTCCTCTATCGGCGATCCCGATACCTGCGTCCTGATCGTCGACCGGACAACCGGGAAGACCGTCTACAGCTATAACGACGGCTTCGACTGCGTGCGCGGTCTGCCGGCCTGCGATCGGCCGGGGTTCTTGAGCGCGCGCCAGGCGCTGGCTCTCGCCACGCTCCCCGGCGGCAGGGAGACAAGCTGCAATTCGGTTCCCGACGGTTCGCGCACGGTCGGCTGGGCCGAGGGCAAGGTGCCAAGCACGAAGCACGATTTCATCTATTCGGCGGTGATGGAGGGCGAGCGCGCGCTGCCAGGTCACGAGATGGCCGCACGCCTTGAGGAGAACTTCGCCAACGCCGGGCTTTAGGGGCGCGATGCGATCAGGCGGACTCGCCGGATCGATGAATCGCGCCCGAGATTCTAAGGTTTGAGCGCGTTCCGATCGAAAAAGTAGTTCCCACTCTTTCGGAACGCGCTTTAGGCCCGTTTGTAGTTGGTCTCGATCCAGGTCCTGTAGGCGCCCGTGGTCGCTTCGCGCCACCAGGCTTCGTTTCCGAGATACCAGGCGAGGGTGGCGGCGAGGCTTGTGGCGAAATTTCCCGCCGGGGCGTAGCCGAGTTCGCCGCGGATCTTGGCGTCGTCAATGGCGTAGCGGCGATCGTGGCCTAGTCGGTCGGCGACGAAGGTGACGAGCCTCGCTGAGCCGCCGCCCTTCGCCGCTGGGGCGTCTGGAAACCGGCGGCAGAGGGCCGGGTCGTCGGCGACGGCCCGGTCCACCGCTTCACACAGGCGCTCGACGACGGCGAGGTTGGCGAGTTCCGAGCCGCCGCCGACATTGTAGGTCTCCCCCGGGCGGCCCTTCGCCAGGATCAACTCAATGGCGCCGCAGTGATCGGCCACGTCCAGCCAGTCACGCACGTTCTGGCCGTCGCCGTAGACCGGCAGGGCGCGGCCGTGCAGGGCATTGATCAGGAACAGCGGGATCAGCTTTTCCGGATGCTGGTAGGGCCCAAAATTGTTGGAGCAGTTGGAGATGGTCGTCTCCAGCCCGAAGGTTTGGTTGTAGGCTCGCACCAGATGGTCGGAAGCCGCCTTACTGGCCGAATAGGGCGAGTTGGGCGCATAGGGCGTCGTCTCGCAAAATGCCGGATCGTCAGGCCCGAGGCTACCGTAGACCTCGTCCGTAGAGACGTGGTGGAAACGGTGCGGCCGCCCCGAGCCGGTGTCGAGCCAGGCTTTGCGCGCCGCCTTCAGGAGGGCGTGGGTTCCTACGACGTTGGTTTCGATGAAGGCGTCCGGCCCGTGAATCGATCGATCGACATGACTCTCGGCGGCGAAGTGGACGATGGTGTCGATCCGATGATCGGCCAGCAACCGCTCGACAAGGGCCTGGTCGCGGATGTCGCCATGGACGAAGACGATGTCCGGCGTTCCCTCCAGATTGGCGCGGCGCCCAGCGTAGGTCAGGGCGTCCAGCACCAGGACGGCGTCTGCCGGGCGGCGCCCGCGCCAGCGGCGGGTGAAGTTGGCGCCGATGAAGCCGGCGCCCCCGGTGATCAGAAGCGATGTCATGGGGCCATCCTAGCAAGCACGGCGCGCAGGGCGACTCGCCAATGCGGAGCGGCCGCGCCCAGGAGGGCGAAGGTCGCGGTCTTGTCGAGCACGCTGTAGGCCGGGCGCCGGGCCGGGGTCGGATAGTCTTCGGTCGAGATGGGCCTCACAGGCGGGGCGCTGGCGAGCAGGCCAGTGGCGACCGCCTCCTCGGCGATGGCGACGGCGAAGTCGTACCACGAGGCGGTCCCCGCATCGGTGAAATGCCAGATGCCGCGCGCTTCCTTGCCGACCATCGTCCAGATGGCTTCGGCGAGAGTGAGGGTCGAGGTTGGCGTTCCCAACTGGTCGGCGACGACGCCAAGCTCGGGGCGCGCGGCCATCAGGCGCAGCATGGTGGCGAGGAAATTGGATCCCGCTGCCGGACCGTAGACCCAGGCGGTTCGCAGGATGAGCGCCTCTGGAGCGGCGGCGGCGACGGCTTTCTCTCCTGCGAGCTTTGAGGCGCCGTAGGCTCCAAGGGGGCCGGTCGGATCATCCGGGCGGTAAGGGCGGCCGGCGCTCCCGCCGAAGACGAAGTCGGTAGAGAGATGCACCAGGCGGGCGTCGCGCCTCGCTGCGGCTGCCGCCAAATGGCCGGCGCCGTCGCGGTTGATCTGGAAGGCCAGTTCCGACTCGATCTCGGCCCGGTCGACCGCTGTGTAGGCGGCGGAATTGACGATGAGATCCGGTCCGATGATCTCGACTGCGCGGGCGACGGCCGCTTCATCGCCGATGTCGAGATCGTTGCGGGTCAGGGCGGCAAGCGTCCAGTCGGTCGGCGCCGCATCGACCAGGGCGCGGCCCACCTGCCCCGCTGCGCCAACGAGCATCACCTTCATGGAAACAGAACCGCGTCGGCGAGCAGCGGCGCCGCCGCGTCCTTGGCCGACAGCGAAGGCGCGCCCTCCAGGGGCCAGTCGATGGCGAGCGTCCGATCATCCCAGCGCACAGCCTTCTCATCGGCCGGCGAATAGAGGCCGCTGCACTTGTAGAGGAAGTCGGCGAACTCGGAGACGACCAGGAAACCGTGCGCGAAGCCCTGCGGGACCCACAGCATCCGCCTGTTCTCAGCGGAGAGTTCGACGCCGAACCAGCGGCCGAAGGTCGGCGAGGCGCGGCGCAGATCGACGATCACGTCGAACACCGTACCCAGCGCCACCCTGGCCAGTTTCCCCTGCGGATTGGGCAGCTGATAGTGCAGGCCGCGCAACACACCCTTGGCGGAACGGCTGTGATTGTCCTGGTCGAAGGTGACGTCGATGCCGGCGGCCGCGAACTTCTCGCGATGCCAGGTCTCCATGAAGAAGCCGCGGTCGTCGCCAAAGACGTGTGGCTCGACGATCATCGCGCCGGCGAGGGGCGTGGCGAGGAATTTCATATTGCCCTCTCCAACCTACCGCTCCGCCAAAAGCGAGTGCAGATACTCGCCATAGCCGCTGGATCGCAGAGGCCGGGCAAGCGCCTCGAGTTCGGCATCGGATACCCAGCCTTTGCGCCAGGCGATCTCTTCGGGGCAGCAGATCTTGAGGCCTTCCCGCTCCTCGATGATGCGAACGAACTGCGCCGCATCGAGAAGAGCGGCGTGGGTTCCGGTATC
>DASZKO010000046.1:0-15872 GCA_035605655.1 Caulobacteraceae bacterium
CTCAACGGCACGGTCAATCAGATCTGGGTGAGCCACACCCTGGGCGAGAACGCCATAACGGCGCTCGGCAACGCCAACATCGTCATGATGTTGATGCTGGGCGCGATCTTCGGGGTCGGCATGGCCGGCAACATCCTGATCGGCCAGGCGGTGGGCGCGCGCGATACGCCCCTGGTCAAGAAGGTCATGGGGACGGCGACGACCTTCTTCATCGGCCTTTCCGTGCTGGTGGCCGTGGCCGGTGGCCTCCTCTCTCCGCACATCCTCGATCTGATGCGGACCCCGGCCATCGCCCGCGAGGACGCGATCATCTACCTGCGCATCATCTTCGCCTCGGTACCTTTCATGTACTTCTTCATGTTCTTGCAGATGGCCCAGAGAGGGGCGGGCGATTCGACCACCCCGTTCTGGTTCCTGGCCCTCGCCATCGGCATCGACGTGACCCTCAATCCCCTGTTGATCCGCGGCATCGGGCCGTTCCCGCGGATGGGCATCGCCGGCTCGGCAACCTCGACTCTGATCGGCCAGAGCGTCTCCCTGGTGGCGATGATCGCCTGGCTCTACCGGCGCCACAGCGTGCTCACCTTGCGCCACGCCGAACTCCTCCTGTTGAAGCCCGATTTCGCGATCCTGAGGTCGCTCGTCACCCGCGGACTGCCGATGGGCATTCAGATGCTGGTGATGTCGGGCACGGCGGTGATGATGATCAGCATGGTCAACGCCTATGGGGCTCTGACCTCGGCGGCCTATTCGATCGCCTCGATCATCTGGGGCTATCTGCAGATGCCGACCATGGCGATCGGGGCGTCGGTTTCGGCCATGGCGGCGCAGAACGTCGGGGCCGGGCGGTGGGACCGGGTGGGGAAGATCGCCCGCTCGGGGGTGATATCGGGCCTGGTGGTCACCGGCACGGTGGCCCTGGCGCTCTACGTCTTCAACGACCAGGTGCTCTCGATCCTGCTCCCGGCCGGGTCCCCGGCCATTCCCCTGGCGCGGCACATCAACACGACCGTGCTGTGGGGCTTCGTGCTTTTCTCGGTGACGTTTTCCCTTTCGGGGGTGGTGAGGTCCACGGGCGCGGTCTGGTGGCCCCTGGCGATCATGATCATTTCCATGGTCGGGGTGCGCATCCCCTTCGCCAGCCTCCTCGCCGGGCGCTTCGGCGAGGACGCGATCTGGTGGAGCTTCCCGATCGGCACGATCACCTCGGCGACCCTGACCAGCCTCTACTACCGCTACGGCGGCTGGCGGCACACGCGCATGCTCGAGGAGACGGCGCACGGGCAGGCCCCCGATGCCGGTGTCACCGCCCCGGCCATGACCCCGCCGGCCGAGCCGGCCGAGGCGCCAGCGTGAGCGCAACGTCAGGATTCGTCCGGGCGCCACGCGAACTCGACCAGGAAGACCCGCTCGCCGCTCCCATGCCGGCGTTCGAGGCACGGACATGAAGGCGGGGCTCGCCGGCGTTATCAACCGATGGGTCGCCGCGGCGCTGGCGAGCGCGATGGCGGCCTCGCCTTGCCTCGCCGGACCGCCTTATACCACCGACGACCCCGAACCGACTCCGGCCGGCCACTGGGAGGACCGGGTGTTCGTTTCCGGACTTCAGACGCCGGGCCTGACGAGCGGCCAGGCCGGCTTCGACATCAACTACGGGGGCGCAAAGGATCTTCAGCTGACCCTATTGGCTCCCCTCGACTATGCAAGCGGGACCCAAGATGCGTTCGGCCTGGGCAACGTCCAGGTCTCGGTCAAGTACCGTTTTCTCCATCAGGACGAGCATGGCCTGACCCCGGACGTCGCTGTTTTCCCGGCGCTTACTCTGCCGACCCAGGCGCGGATCTTCGGTCCTTCCCGCCTCGGCGTTTTCCTTCCTGTCTGGGCGCAGAAGGATTTCGGAGCCTGGTCGACGTTCGGCGGCGCCGGCTACGACATCAATCCAGGTCCTGGCCACCGCGATTTCACCCTGGCCGGCTGGGCGCTGACCCGCCAGGTCGCCAGGCGCCTGAACCTCGGCGTCGAGATCTATCACCAGACTCCGGATACGGTGGGTGGCAGGGCCCTGACCGCGGTGGCCGGCGGCGTGGTCTTTCAGCTCACCCCTCATTTCGCGCTGATGGCCTCGGGTGGACCGGCGGTGCAGGGCGCCCGCGACGCGGGCCAGGCGGTCTTCTACGCCGCCCTGCAGTATACCAATTGAGGGGCGCGCGCGGCGCCCGTGGCCACCCTCAAGGCTACGTTTAATCGCTCTCGACGCGCAGACCCCTAGCCAGACCGCCCCTGGGCCGTTTAATCTGTGCGGAGACAGGCCAGGACGGGGATCTCATGCCGAGCGGATTAGTTAAGTTCTTCAATGGCGCCAAAGGGTTTGGCTTCATCGCGCCCGACGATGGCGGCGCCGATATCTTCGTCCACGTTTCGGCCGTCGAGCGGTCGGGGCTCGACGGGCTCAATGAAGGCGATCAGGTGAACTACGAGATCGAGGCCGATCGGCGCTCGGGAAAGCCGGCCGCCATCGATCTGCAGGTCACCGGCTCCTCGCCGGTTACCCGCCCGCCCAGGGCTGCCGCGCCGCGCGGTTTCGAGCGCCGGGACGGCCCCGCTCGCGGCGGGACGCGCGAGCAGGTCGGCGCCGGCTCGGGCGTGGTCAAATGGTTCAACCCGACCAAAGGGTTCGGATTTATCCAGCCCAACGGCGGCGGCCAGGACATCTTCGTCCACATCTCGGCGGTCGAACGAGCCGGACTTTCCAGTCTTTCCGAGGGACAGACGATTTCCTACGACCTCGAGCAGGATCGCCGCAGCGGCAAGTCGTCGGCGACCAACCTCAGGATCGAATAGGGGATTTCAGGCGCAGCCTGACCAGGCGCGGGCGAAGGCGACCACCTGGGCGGCCACCGTTTCCACCTGCCAGGCGTCGCGTGGATCGGCGAACGCGCCGGCGGCGTCGAAGAGGCCGTTCGACCCCAGCATGGCGCCGAATGGCGTTGGCCAGCCACGCAGGGCGTGGACGATGGCGCGTAGCGCCGCCAGGGTCGAGCCGCCGGCCTGGGCGCCGGTGGCGGTGACGATGCAGCCCACCGCCCGTCCGTCGAGATAGGGCCTCTGGCCCTCGCGAAGATCTTCGAGGCAGTCGAGGGCGTTCTTCACCAGGCCCGAAATCGAGCCGTGATAGCCGGGCGAGGCGATGATCACCCCGTCGGCGTGGCCGATGGTCTCCAGCAGGCGGTCGCGCTCCGCGTTGGGGCCTTGGAGGCGGGGATCGTAGATCGGCAGGGCGGCGAGGAAAGCGCCGCCGAAGAGCTCGGTCCGCGCCCCACACGCCTCGGCCGCCGCCAGAGCTCTGGCCAGGGCGGTCTCGCTGGTCGAGCCGGGTCGCAGCGTGCCGCCCAGGCCAACGATCAGCGGCGCATGGCTCAAGCGTCCACCGCCTGGGTCTTCCTCGCTTCCCACGCCGCCTTCAGATCCGCCAGCTCGCCGGCGTACTTGTCGCGCGCCGCCTCGCGCAACTTGGGCAGGTGGTAGGCCGGGAAGAGGTCGTTGTCGGCCTGATAGTCGCGCAGCACCTGCTTGGCGACGGTGGCCTTGTGGACTTCGGTGGGGCCGTCGGCGATCCCCATCACCAAGGCGCTGGTGACCATGCCCATGAAGGGCATCTCGTTGGAAACCCCGATGGCGCCATGCAGGTGCAGGGCGGCGGCGGCGATGTCGTGATAGACCTTGGGCATGGCCACCTTGATGGCGGCGATGTCCTTGCGGACCAGCTTGTAGTCCTTGTGCTTGTCGATCAGCCAGGCGGTGCGCAGGACCAGGAGGCGGAACTGCTGAAGCTGGATCCAGGCGTCGGCGATCTGCTCTTGCACCACCGGCATGTCGGCCAGGCGCCCCTCGCGGGTCTGACGCGACACCGCCCGGCGGCACATGAGGTCGAAGGCGTGCTGGCAGGCCCCGACGGTGCGCATGGCATGGTGCACGCGGCCACCGCCCAGCCGCGTCTGGGCGATGATGAAGGCCCCGCCACGCTCGCCCAGCATGGCGTCCTTGGGAACTCGGACGTCGGCGTAGCGGATATAGCCGTGGCCGCCCTCTCCGGCCCCGACGCCGATCTCGCGGATGGTCTCGACGCCCGGTGTGTCCTTGGGAACCAGGAAGATAGAGGTGCGGCGATAGGGGTCCTTGGCGTCGGGATCGGTCACGGCATAGACGACGAGCACCTTGGCGTAGCGCGATCCGCTGGAGAACCACTTCTCGCCGTTGATCACCCACTCGTCGCCGACGAGTTCGGCCCGGGTCTTGAAGGTCAGGGGGTCGGAGCCGCCGGTCGGTTCGCTCATTGAGAAGGCGGAACGGATCTCGCCGTTCAGCAGCGGCTTGAGCCACCGCTCCTTCTGCTCGGGGGTGCCGTAATGGGCGATGATCTCGGCATTGCCAGTGTCGGGGGCCTGGCAGCCGAAAATGGTCGGCGCCAGGTGGTTGCGGCCGAGCTTCTCGTTCATCAGAGCCAGCTTGACCTGGCCGTAGCCCTGTCCGCCCAGCTCGGGGCCCAGATGGCAGGCCCACAGGCCCTGGGCCCGCACCTCGTCCTGCAGCGGCTTGATGAACTTTTCGCGGCCGCCCGAACTGAAGGCGGCCATGCCCAGATGCGAGATCGGCTCGACCTTGTCGGCCATGAATTCCTCGATCCAGTCGAGCTTCTTCTGAAATGCCGGTTCGGTCTCGAAATCCCAGGCCATCGTCGTCTCTCCCTCGCCCCGCCGGCCATGCTCATGATCGCAAGGTCTGCCGAGCATCTTCGGCGCAAAGGCGCGGCCGGCGCAAGCGTTTCAAAACGCCCGTTTGAACGGTCGGAGTTTCGCCGGGACCGCCGGCAAGGCTAGAAGAGGCCATGCCGCTCGCCGACCCCGCCGCCAACGACCGCGCCAAACGCGCCAAAGCCTCGTTCGAGGCGGTGCGCGACCAGCTGGTCGCCGCCTTCGAGGCGCTGGAGGACGCGGCGCCGGCCGAACTCTACGACGGACCGCCCGGTCGCTTCGAGCTGACCCCGTGGACGCGCGAGGCCGGCGGCGGCGGCGTGATGGGTTTCCTGCGCGGGCGCCTGTTCGAAAAATGTGGTCTGCACATCTCCGAGGTGCATGGCGTGTTCTCGCCCGAGATGGCCGCGTCCATGCCGGGCGCGGCCGCCGATCCCCGCTTCGTCGCCACCGGCGTCAGCCTCATCGCTCATATGCGAAGCCCCCGCGTCCCGGCCGTGCATATGAACACCCGCTATGTCGCCACCACCCGGGGGTGGTTCGGCGGTGGGGCCGACCTGACGCCCCTGCTGGCGGGCCAGCGGAGCGCCGAAGCGCTGGACGCCCTGGCCTTCCATAGCGCCTTGCAGTCCGCCTGCGAGGCGCATGATCCGAGCTGGTACGAACGCTATCGGGCCGAGTGCGACGCCTACTTCTATCTTCCCCATCGCGGCGAGCCGCGTGGCGTCGGCGGGATCTTCTACGACCACCACGACAGCGGAAATTTCGAGCGCGACCTCGCGTTCAGCCGGGATGTCGGCCAAGCGGTCGTCGACGCCTGGCCCAAGATCGTCCGCCAGCGGATGATCGAGCCGTGGTCCGATGCCGAACGCGAGGAACAGCTGGTCCGCCGCGGCCGCTACGTGGAATTCAACCTGCTCTACGACCGCGGCACCATGTTCGGCCTGAAGACCGGCGGCAACATCGAGAGCATTCTTTCGTCCATGCCGCCCATCGCCAAGTGGCCCTGAGGGCGTAGCTAGTAGGCCATGCCTTGGGCCACGGCCTTGAGGCGTTCGATGATCGATAGCTTGTCGGCGGGGAAGTCGTTGTCGACCCACCAGGCCTCGACCTCGGCCAGAACCTTGCCGACCAGAGGGCCGCGCGGCACGCCCGCGGCCATCACTTCATCGCCGTCGAGCGGGAAGGTCGGCCGGGGCCAGCTGCGGGCCATGGGAATGAGGGCGCGCCACTGAGCCGTGGCGGCCTTGCGATCGGCGCCCGCCCAGGCCAGCATGACTTTGTCGCAGAAGGCCCCGGCCCCGAGGCGCCACACGCCGCGACGCACGGCCTTGGGGCTCATCCACGAAACGATTTCCGGATCAGGCGCGGCCGCGGCGATGAGCCGGGCCTTCCGGGCGTTGGACAGGCGCAACCGCTCGGCCAGGGCCTGGGCGGCGGCCGGATCGTCCGGCAGAAGGGCCGCCAGCCGCAGGAGGCGGTCGTTCTCGAACAGCGCCTCCGTCTCGATGGCGGTCAGCCGCTCGAAACGGGCGAGGTTCGTCGCCCGCGGCGCCACGACGGCCAGCACGCCGGCCTCAGCCATCAGGCGTACGGCCGCGCGCGGATCGTCGGCGCCCAGAAGGGTGAGCAGTTCGTGCGCCACCCGCTCGGCCGACAGGTTGGCGGCGAGATCCTTCAGGCGGGCGCAGGCGGCGAGGGCGGCCTGGTCGGGCTCTCCGCGTCCATACCAGGCATGGAGCCTGAAGAACCTCAGTATACGGAGCGCGTCCTCGCGGATGCGGTCGGCGGGATCGCCGACAAAGACCACGGCCCCGGCCCTGGCGTCGGCCACCCCGCGCCCGGTGGGGTCGAAGAGGCGCCCGTCGCCGTCGGCGTAGATCGCGTTGAGACGGAAATCGCGCCGGGCGGCGTCCTCGCTCCAGTCATCTGTGAAGGCCACCACCGCGTGGCGGCCGTCGGTTTCCACGTCGCGCCGCAGCGTGGTGATCTCGAAGGGACGATGATCGGAAATCGCGGTGATCGTGCCGTGGGCCTCGCCGGTGGCCACCGCGGCGATCCCGGCCGCGGCGAGGGCGGCCTTCACCTGCGGCGGCGTCAGGATCGTGGCGATGTCGACGTCGCTGACTGGCGCGCCGATGAGGGCGTTGCGCACGCACCCGCCGACGAACCTCGCGCAGTCGGGACCTCCGGCCGCCGCCAGGGCGTCCATCACCGCGACGGTCGCCGGATGGCTCATCCACGGCTGGCGGGGAAGGGCCTCGCTCATGGCTTGGCGGCCGGCAAGAAGCGGCCCGGCGTGACGGCCCCGCCGGGTCGCACCTCGCCGGGAACATAGAGGCCGCGGTCGGGCTCGTGGGGCAGGAAGACTCCGACGATCAGCGAGAGCCCGACCAGGACCGCGCCGAGCGCCGCCAGCCACAGCCATGTTCTGGCCGGCATCGGAGCGGGGGGAGGCCTGACGGGGGCCAGATCGGATTTCGCGGCCCGGCGTTCGCTCAGCGCCCGCCAGAGATAGCCGAGCGCGATCGGCACGAAGAACAGGATCGCTCTTTCGAGGATCGCCTTAAGCAACGGCCGCTCCATAGAGCCGCTCATAGAGGGCGCGCAGCATGCCCGCGGTGGCCCCCCAGATGGTGCGGTCCTCCCACGTCGCGGCGTAGAAGCGACGCCTCACCCCGTCGGCGGTTTCGATTTCGCGCTGCTGGTAACTGGCCGGGTCCATCAGGAAACCGAAGGGAGTCTCGAACACCTCGGCCACCTCGTCGGGATTGGGCGCCGGTTCATAGCCCGGGCCCACGAAGCCGACCACCGGCGTGACGTAGAAGCCCGTGCCCGTGCGGTAAGGCGTCGATAGCCCGGCGATCTCGACCAGGTCCGGATGGAGGCCGATCTCCTCGTGGGCCTCGCGCACGGCCGCGCCCCACGGCGTCTCGCCGGCTTCGCAACGGCCGCCAGGCAGGGCGATCTGGCCGGTATGGCTGCGCAGGGCGTCGGAGCGCCGGGTGAGGATCACCGCCAGTCCGGCCGGCCGCTCGACGAGCCCGATGAGCACGGCGGCGGGCGTGAGCACCCGTGCTTCGGCCGGCGCGGCGCCCAGGTCGAGATCGAAATCCGAGCGCCACTCGCCGGGCGGCGGCGCGGCCATTTCGAGCGGGTCGAGGTGGCGGCCGATCCAGTCGCGCAAAGGCGTCGCGGCGGCGGGCGAACTCAAGCGCGGCCAACGTCGGCGGCGCCGGCTACAGGGCCGATCGCGAACCACGCCCCCTGGGATTGAACCACCATGACAGGGCCGCCCGGGCCCTCGCGCGGCGCGGCCATCTCGGCGAGTTCGTAGAATACCGGCCGGGCGATCAGGGCCTCGAGGCCGCCGCGGACATGGACATAGGGCCGCGGTTCGCCGCTATCGAGATCCGTCTCGACGTGAATCGGATGGTCGGGACCGGCCTCCACCTCGTCGCCGACATTGGTGGTGAACCTGAGGCTCTCGCCGATCCGATCGACGCGCACGGCGACGAAGGGGGCGTCCTCGACCGTGATCGCCAGCTTCTCGACCGGCGTGACGAGGACGAAGCCTTCCGGGTCCTTGCGCAGCACAGTCGAGAACAGCCGCACCAGGGCCTCGCGCCCGATGGGCGAACCCTCGTGAAACCACTGGCCGCTCCTCTTGATGACGATGTCGATCGTCCCGCAGTGAGTCGGATTCCACAGATGAACCGGCGGCAGGCCGCGTCCGGGCGCCTGGCGGGCCGCGGCGACCACTCCATCGAGGGCGGTGTCGGTCATGCCATGAAGCTAGGCTTCGACGTCGGGCGGCTCAAGGCGCGCGATCGAGACTTTCGCTCGCCACCGGGGTCCATTCCTCTCCGTTGGCAGAGGCCTGAACCTCCACGTGCATGTGATCGGGTCCGGAGTAGGTGTCCACGGTCCGCATCCGCCGCTCGCCGCGCCGGGGCTTCTCGAGGGCCGAATAGGTCCATCGATCGCCCTCGATGACGAGTTCGCGCCAGGCGCCCGGGCGATCCCCTGCCGAGGTGAGGGTCAGGGTGTGAAACACCAGCCGGCGGGCGCTGGCCTCCCTGGGCAGGAAGACCACCAGAAAGGCCGGCTTGCCGCCGATGGCCTGCTCGCAAGCGAGGAAGAGACCGGTGCGGACGCACCGGTTGTCGACAGTCTGGGTGCGATGGGCGGTGGTGGCGATCCAGCTTCCCTCCATGGCTTTCAGGGCCTGGTAGGAATCGGCCGCGGTCGAGGCCAGCAGGGCCGCGGCGATCGCCGCCGCGCTCAAGAGGCCACGCGAGCAAGGGGCGTCTCGGGACGCACCTCGGCCGTTTTCGGAGCCGCGCGCGCCGGCCCGGCCAGGGCGTCGGCGGCGCCGGCGGTCAGACCCTTCGCCAGCACCCGGTTCTGATCCACCGGGCCGGGCATCTCGATCCGCCGCGCCGGCGCGGCGGCGAACCCCATGCGGGCGAAATATTCCTCGTCGCCGACCAGCAGGATGAGGTGATGGCCGGCGGCGCTCGCCGCTTCGCAGGCGCGGCGAACGAGAGCGGCGCCGATCCCCGCGCCGCGGTCGGCCTCATCCACGGCGATCGGGCCCAGGAGCAGGGCGGCGGTCTCGCCGATCACGATCGGCCACAGCCTCACTGCCCCCACCGCCCGGCCATCGATCCAGGCGAGAAACGACAGGCCGGCCGCCGGTTCGGAGCCCTCGCGCAGGCGTTCGGCCGCCTTGGCGTACCGGCCCGGACCGAAGGCGCCCGCGATCAGCCCGTCGGACATCGCCTTATCGGCGCGCCGTTCGGGAGCGAGAAACAGGGGCCGGGACATGCGAAGGGCGGGTAGGGCCATAGGTCCGGGGCGTCAACCGCAGCGTCGATCAGGCTTCCAGCTCGATGTCCCAGTAGAGATAGTCGAGCCAGCTCTCGTGCAGGTGGTTGGGCGGGAAGCGGCGTCCGTGGTCCTGCAGTTCGTACATGGTCGGGCGGCGCGGATGGGCGTGGGGGCGCATGGCCGCCTCGCGCGGCGTGCGCCCGCCCTTGGCGAGATTGCAGCGGGCGCAGGCGGTGACAATGTTCTCCCAGGTCGTCCGGCCGCCGCGTGAGCGCGGCGTCAAGTGATCGAAAGTCAGGTCCTCCCCCGAGCCGCAGTACTGGCAGCTGAAGCAATCGCGCAGGAAGAGATTGAACCGGGTGAAGGCCGGCGGCCGGTCCTGGGCCACATAGCTCTTCAGGGAGACGACGCTGGGCAGGCGCATCTCGAAAGAGGGCGAATGGACGAGGGTGTCGTAGGTGGAAACGACGTCGACGCGTTCCAGGAACACCGCCTTGATGGTCTCCTGCCATGACCACAGGGAGAGCGGATAATAGGAGAGCGGCCGAAAGTCGGCGTTCAGCACCAGGGCCGGCGCGCCCGACGGCGGTCGGCTAAGAACCTGCATCGCGGCCTCCGGCGAGGTCGCGGTGATGATGCGAGATGAGGTGAGGTGCGAAACTGAAGACGCCGACTCCTCTCGTTCTTCGAGCGCCCCTGAGCCTTATGCCATCGGGCGCGAAGCGAATCATACGGGAAGTCGGGCGACATCTCCATGACGGCCAGGGCCGGGACGCCCCGCGCGCCGCTCGTTGTCTGGCCAAGGTTGCGTGAATGTCACGGCGCGGAGAACGGCCGGATTCGGGAGGAGCGCTTGGGGCAGGGCCCCTCCCGATCTCTTCGGCCCGTTCATTCGCGGAGCCTTGGGATCAGGCGCCGGTGATCGCGGTCGCGCCGGCGAGAACGACGCCGAGGCTGACGAGGAAGAACGAAACGGAGCGATCGAAGATGCGTTCGAAGCTATGGAAGGTCATCACCTGAATTCCTATCTCTGGGTTTCCCCCCGGGTCTGGAAGGGCTGTCCGATCTGGACATCGTTTAGATAGCACTTATCTGAACGGTGTCAAGATAATCTTTACGGCGTTCGGATTAAGTTTTATGGTCGCCGTATTAAGGGAAACTGGAAACGCCATGGCCCATGCCGACCTGACCCGTGACCTCGCCCACGATGGGCGTCCCTACCACCATGGCGATCTCTCGCGAGCGCTGGTCCTGGCCGGCCGGCGGATCCTCGAAAAGGAAGGCCCGGCGGCTCTCTCGCTGAGGGCGGTGGCCCGCGAGGCCGGCGTCAGTCCGGCGGCCCCCTACCATCATTTCAAGGACAAGTGCGATCTCATCGCCGCCGTGGCCGCCGAGGGCTGGCAGGAGCTTTCCGCCGCCATCCTCGAGGCCCGCGCCAAGGCCAAGGACGTCCGCCACGGCCTCAGCGAGATCGGCGTCGCCTACGTCTGTTTCGCGCGCCAGAACCCGGCGCTCTACCGCCTGATGTACGACAGCGCCTGCGACCGCGAGGACATGCCTGAACACGCCAAGGACGAGTCGAGCGGCTTCGGACAGGTGAAGCAGGCCCTCATCGCCGTCGGCGTCGACCCCGACGACCACCGCGAACTGAGGCTCGCCACCATCGCCGCCTGGTGCGCCGCCCACGGGGTGGCCGAAATGGCCGGATTCAAGGAATTCGAGAGCCTGAAGGAGGAACTCGGCGGCGAGGTTCAGTTCATCCGCGCCATCCTCGATCACCTGGGCATCTACGCCCGCCACGTCCGGACCCGCCACGACGCGTGAGCGGCCCAGCCGGCTTCGTCACTCGTTTCGCGCCCTCGCCCACCGGCCTGCTGCATCGCGGCCACGCCTTCTCCGCCCTTCTCGCCAGCGACGCCGCGGCCAATGCCGGCGGCAGGTTCCTGCTGCGCATCGAGGACATCGACGCCGCCCGCTGCCGGGAGGCGTTCGCGGGCGCGATCTTCGAGGACCTCGCCTGGCTGGGGATCGCCTGGGAGCCGCCGGTCGTCTTCCAGTCGCGGCGAATGGCGGCCTACGGCGCGGCCCTGGAGCGCCTGAAAGCGGCCGGCCTCGTCTATCGCTGCTTCAAGACCCGGGCCGAGGTGCTGGCCAGGATCGGCCACGCCCCGCACGGCGCTCAGGCGCCCTATGTCGGCGCGGCGCCGGAGCCGGCCGAGGAGGCGCGCCTGCTGGCGTCCGGGGCGCCGTTCGCCTGGCGTCTTTCGATCGCCGCCGCCGAGGCCGCGCTGGGCGGCTTTGCGGACCTTGTCTTCGCCGACGATGGGCGTGGCCATATCGTCGCCGACCCGTGGCGGAGCGGCGACGTGGTGCTGGCGCGCAAGGATCTCGGCGTGGCCTATCACCTGGCGGTGGTGGTCGACGACGCCGAGGCCGGGGTCACCCTGGTGGTTCGCGGCGAGGATCTGATCGAAGCCTGCCACGTTCAGCGGCTGCTCCAGGCCCTGCTCGGCCTGCCGACGCCCACCTATCGCCACCATCCTTTGATCCTGCGCCCCGACGGCAAGCGGTTCGCCAAGCGCGACACGGCCGAGACCCTGCGCGCCCTGCGCGAGCGCGGCATGACCGGCGCGGCGCTCAGGGCCGAGCTGGGGCTCTGACGCGCCGCCCTTTCCAGACGGCCGAGGTTGAGGCTATGGGCGGCCATGCCCGATGACCCGAGCGCGCCGCCGCCGGCCCGCGCCCTTCTTGGCCAACGCGACTACGTATTTTTCTGGGCCTCGCGGTGGATGGGCAGCCTGGGGACCCAGGTCCAGAGCGTGGCCATGGGCTGGCAGGTCTACGCCCTGTCGCGCCGCACCCTCGATATCGCCCACTCGGCGTTCAACGTCAGCCTGATCGGACTGGCGACCTTCGCGCCCCTCTTGCTCCTGGCCCTGCCGGCCGGCGAGACGGTCGACCGCCACGATCGGCGCCGGGTGCTGGCCCTGTGCTACGGCGGCGAGATCGTCGGGGTGGCGATCCTGGCCTGGGCGAGCCTCACCGGCGCCGCCTCCGTGGCCCTGCTGCTCGCCGTGGCGATGCTGTTCGGCGGCTCCCGGGCCTTCTTCTCGCCGGCCATGACGGCGCTGGGTCCCATGCTGGTGCCACGCGACCTGCTGCCTAGGGCCATAGCGTGGAATTCCCTGGCCTGGCAGACCGCCTCGATCGCCGGCCCGGCGATCGGCGGCCTGCTCATCGCGGCCTCGCCGGGCGCCGCCTATTGCACGACCCTCGGGCTCTATCTCGCCGCCGCCGCCTGCCTGCCGCTGATCCGGCGCGCCACGGCCCCGGCCGTCCAGGCCGGTTCGCGCCTGGATCTGGTCCGCGAGGGCCTGGAGTATGTGTGGAAAAACAAGGTGGTGTTCGGGGCGATCTCCCTCGACCTGGCGGCGGTGATCCTGGGCGGCGCTTCGGCCCTGTTGCCGGCCTTCGCCCGCGATGTCCTGGGTGTCGGGCCGCAAGGCTTCGGCCTGCTGCGCATGGGCCCGGCCCTGGGAGCGACGGTGGTCGGCCTGTGGCTCTCCGTCCGGCCAATCCGCGCCAGGGCCGGGCTGATCATGTTCGCCGGGGTGGCCGTGTTCGGGGCGGCGACGGTGGGGTTCGGACTTTCCCGGCTCCTGTGGGCCTCGCTCATCGCCCTGGCGATCCTCGGCGGGGCGGACATGCTCAGCGTCTTCGTGCGCCAGACCCTGGTCCAGCTGGTCACCCCCGATCCCATGCGCGGGCGGGTGGCGGCGGTGTCCACCCTGTTCATCAGCGCCTCCAACGAACTGGGCGAGTTCGAGAGCGGCGTGGCCGCCCGCTTCCTGGGGGCGGTCGGGGCGACGGTGTTCGGCGGGGTCGGCGCCCTCATGGCGACCGGGCTGTGGGCGTGGCTGTTTCCAGCCTTGCGCAAGGCGGACCGCCTCGAATAAGTCGTCCAGGCGAACACCTGTTCGACACCCCAGAGGGAGACGGCGCCATGGGTATCCTGAACGGCAAGGTGGTCCTGGTCACCGGCGGCGGCAACGGCATCGGCCGCGACTGCGCCCTGATCGCGGCGCGCGAAGGCGCCAAGGTGGTCGTCAACGATCTCGGCGGCGGCCTGGCCGGCGGCGACGAAGGCTCGGCCGGTCCGGCCGAAACGGTGGCCCAGGAAATCCGCGCCGCCGGCGGCGAGGCGGTGTCCAATTCCGAAAGCGTCACCTCACTGGAGGCGTGCAGGGGCATGCTCGACCTGGCCCTTGAGAGCTTCGGCGGCCTGCACGCGGTGATCAATCCGGCCGGCATCCTGCGCGACGGCATGTTCCACAAGATGAGCGAGGCCGACTGGGACAAGGTGATCGAGGTGCACCTGCGCGGCTCGTTCAACGTCTGCCGCGCCACGATCGAGCATTTCCGGAACCAGGAAGACGGCGCCTACATGCTCTACACCTCCACCTCCGGCATCCTGGGCAATATCGGCCAGACCAACTACGGGGCGGCCAAGATGGGCATCGCCGGCCTGTCGCGGATCATCGCCATGGAAGGGGCGGCCAGGAACGTGCGCTGCAACTGCATCGCCCCGGTGGCGTGGACGCGGATGACCCAGTCGGTGCCGGTCAAGGACGAGGCCCAGGCCGCCCGCCGGGCCCAGATGGCCAAGGACATCCGTCCCGACCAGCCGGCGCGGTTCTCGGTGGCGATGATCTCCGACGCCGCCAAGTCCGTCAGCGGCCAGATCTTCGGGGTCAGCGGCGAGAACATCATCCTCTACAGCCAGCCGCGGCCCATCGAGACCCTCGGCAAGGCCGAAGGGTGGACCGTCGAGACCATCCTTTCCGAGGCGATCCCCAAGATGAAGGACAAGTTCTATCCCCTGACCCGCGCGCCGCTGCCCGCCCCGCCGGCCCCGGCGACGGCGTCCTGAGCATGGGCCGCCTGGAGGGCCGCGGGACCCTCGTCACCGGCGCCGCCAGCGGCATCGGCCGGGCCACCGCCCGCCTGTTCGCCGCCGAGGGCGCCGCGGTGCTGGTCTTCGATCGGGCCGAGGCGGTGGAGGAAACCGCGGCGATGATCGGCGCCGACGGCGGCAAGGCCATCGCCGTGCGTGGCGACGCCGGCGCCGAGGCCGAGATCAAGGCGGCGATCGAGCGCGCCGCCAAGGACTTCGGCCGCCTGGACGCGGTCTACGCCAACGCCGGGGTGAGCGGCGGCATGACGCCGATGGAGCAGATCGACGAGAAGTTCTGGCAGGACCTGCTGCGGATCAACCTGATCGGGCCGTTCATGGCCATCAAGCACGCCAGCAGGGTCATGCGCGCCGCCGGCAAGGGCTCGATCATCTGCACCGCCTCGGTGGCCGGCATCCGCTCGGGGGCCGGCGGCATCCCCTACAGCGCCAGCAAGGCGGGGGTGATCAGCCTGGTCCAGACCAGCGCCAACGTGCTCTACGGCTCCGGCGTGCGGGTCAACGCCATCTGTCCAGGCCTCATCGAGACCGGGATGACCGCGCCGATCTACCAGAGCGCCCGCGAACGAGGCACCGACAGCAAGATCGGCCAGCTCAATCCCTTGCGGCGCGGCGGCGAGCCCGGCGAGATCGCCCACGCCGCCCTCTTCCTGGCCAGCGACGATTCTTCCTACGTCAACGGCCAGGCCCTCGCCGTCGACGGCGGCCTTTCCAGCTCCCACCCGGTCGGCGCCCGCAAGGGCTGAGAGGTTCAGTGTCAGTGCATCCACCGAGAGGGCGAGATAACCTCTCAAGATGAGCAGGAAGAAGCGCTGGATCGGGCGCGCGATGTGGGCTCTCGCTCGATGGCTCGATAACGTTTCCGGACCGCCCTTTGCGGCCGACTTCCGACGCTTCGAGACGGCGTGGGACTACGCCCAGGCTGACACGCAATCCGTGGATGATGAACCCGACAGTACGCGTCTCTGGGATGCGACATCAATTCGCAACTCTGAACCTGAACACAGTGTTTCTGAGTTCTTTGCGTTGGCCGAGCAGAACTCGCCTCGCGCCATCAACGAAATTGGCGAACGATACTACTGGGGAAGAGGCGTTGCGGTTGACAGAGACGAGGGCGAGCGATGGTTCAAGCGCGCCTTCGAACGCGGGTCGTGGCGTGGTCTGCTCAACTATGGAAAGGCGCTTTATTGGCGCGAGGATCTGGTTGACGCCGAATCGGTGTTCCAGGTGGGAGTCGAGCGTGACTGGGGCCCGGCGCTCTATTGGCAGTCTCTAGTTCTTGTCCGGCGCCCGTTTAAACGGCGAACGCGTTCCAG
>DASZKO010000048.1:0-9788 GCA_035605655.1 Caulobacteraceae bacterium
GAGGTCGACCGGCGGCGGTGCGCCGTCCTCGCGGCCGAGCAGTTCCCTCAGGTAGAGGCTGGCGCCCAGATCGCCGACGGTGGCGCCCACCAGCACCAGGGTCTCGCCGACCCGCATCGAGGCGAAGTTGGTCCGACGGACGCCCTCGCCGATCAGGCCGACGCCGCCGACCACCGGGGTGGGCGGAATGGCCGCCCCGTTGGTCTCGTTGTAGAGTGAGACGTTGCCGCTCACGACCGGGAAGTCGAGGGCGCGGCAGGCCTCGGCCATCCCCTCGATGGCGGCGACGATCTGGCCCATGATCGCCGGCCGCTCGGGATTGCCGAAATTGAGGTTGTCGGTGATGGCGATCGGTGTGGCGCCGACGGCGGTAAGATTGCGCCAGGCCTCGGCCACCGCCTGCTTGCCGCCCTCGAACGGGTCGGCGGCCACATAGCGCGGCGTGCAGTCGCTGGTCAGAGCCAGGGACTTGCCGCTCCCGTGCACGCGCACGACGCCGGCGTCGGCGCCGGTGGCCGAATCGGCGAGGGTGTCGGCCATGACGTGACGATCGTACTGCTGCCAGATCCACCGCTTGGAGGCCATGTCGGGTGAAGCCATCAGCTTGAGCACGGCTTCACCCCAATCGGCGGGCGCGGGGAGCGAGGCGGCGTCGAGGCGGGCCGGCGGCGGCGGCGCGCTCCACGGCCGTTGATAGAGGGGGGCGTCGTCGGTGAGGGGGCCGAGCGGCAGGTCGCAGACCACCTCCCCGCCGTGGCGTAGCACCAGGTGGCCGGAGTCGGTGGTGTGGCCGATCACCGCCGCGTCCAGGCCCCATTTCTCGAACACCCGCCGCCCGTCGCCTTCGCGTCCGGGCTTGAGAATGGCGAGCATCCGCTCCTGGCTTTCCGACAGCATCATCTCATAGGCGCTCATGCCCTCTTCCCGCTGGGGGACGAGATCTAGGTCGAGTTCGATGCCGACCGCCCCCTTGCCGGCCATTTCCACCGACGAGGAGGTGAGGCCGGCCGCGCCCATGTCCTGGATCGCCGCCACCGCGCCGGTGGCCATCAGCTCGAGGGTGGCCTCGATCAGCAGCTTCTCCGCGAAAGGATCGCCGACCTGGACAGTGGGCCGCTTCTCGTCGGAGGCCTCGTCGAACTCGGCCGAGGCCATGGTCGCCCCGTGGATGCCGTCACGTCCGGTCTTGGAACCGAAATAGACCACCGGCAGGCCGGCGGCGGGGGCCGCCGAATAGAAGATCTTGTCGGCGTCGGCGAGGCCCACGCACATGGCGTTGACCAGGATGTTGCCATCATAGCCGGCGTGGAAATTGGTTTCGCCACCGAGCGTGGGAACACCCACGCAGTTGCCGTAGCCGCCGATCCCGGCCACCACGCCGGCCACCAGTCCGCGCGTACGAGGGTGCGCGGGATCGCCGAATCGAAGGGCGTTCAGAAGGGCGATCGGCCGCGCCCCCATGGTGAAGACATCGCGCATGATCCCCCCCACCCCGGTGGCCGCGCCCTGGTAGGGCTCGATGAACGAGGGGTGATTGTGGGATTCCATCTTGAAGACCACCGCCTGGCCGTCGCCGATGTCGACCACGCCGGCGTTCTCGCCCGGTCCCTGGATCACCCGCGGCCCGGTCGTCGGGAACTTGCGCAGATGGGCCCGCGAGGACTTGTAGGAGCAATGTTCGCTCCACATCACTGAAAATACCCCGAGTTCCAATGGATTGGGCTCGCGGTTCAGGCGCCTGACGATGAGTTCGTACTCCTCGGGACGCAGGCCATACTCGGCGGCCAGTTCGGCCAGGGTGGGGGCGGTCGGGGACATCATCGGGTTCTAGCGGGGGACTCGCGTTCGCGCCATTGCGCCGCTCGGCCACAAGCGCTACGAAGCCATGTTGCAGCGCAATGTGATCGCCGATATCTGAACATTGTAAAAATAACGCTTGCGCTTGGCGGAGGGGGGGTATCTAATCAGTGTCAAGTTCACCTGAACGAAAGGCCTCACCCATGAAAATCGCCATCGCCGCGGCCTTCGCGGCTCTCTCCCTGGCCGGCTCGGCGTTCGCCGACGCCCGTCTGACCGCTACCCTCGATTCGCCGCAAGGCGCGCCCGCCAAGTTCATTGCCGCACATGCGGTATGGAACTGCGAAGGCGCCACCTGCGTCGCCCAGGTCGCCCCCGACGAGTCCTTCGGCCCGACCTCGTGCCGGGACCTGGCCAAGCGGGTCGGCCATGTTGCCTCCTACGCCACCGACACCAAGACCCTCGACGCCAAGGGTCTGGAAAAGTGCAACGTGGGCGCGGCCGCGCCGGCCGCCATCGGCACGGCCTCGCGCTAGCCGACTCTAAGCTTCCAGAGCTCTCCCCTCGGGGCGGTCCGACAGGCCGCCCCTTTTTTTCAGGCCGAGCCCAGCACGCTCTGGAACATCAGGGCGCCGTCGGCCGAGCCTAGCGCCGAGTCGAACGCGCGGTCGGGGTGGGGCATGATGCCCAGCACATTGCCGGCCCTGTCGAGGATGCCGGCGATGTCGCGCACCGATCCGTTGGGATTGTCGCGATAGCGAAAGGCGATCCGCCCCTCGCCCTCCAGACGGTCGAGGGTTTGCTCGTCGGCGAAATAGGCCCCCTCGTTGTTGCCCACGGTCATCACCGCGCGGCGATGCTCGCCATAGGCGGCGGTGAACCTCGTCCGGGCGTTGACCACGTCCAGCTCGACCGGCCGGCAGACATATTTCAGGCCCTGGTTGCGCATCAGGGCCCCGGGCAGCAGGCCCGCTTCGGTCAGGACCTGGAAGCCGTTGCAGATGCCGGCCACGGCCACGCCGCGCTCGGCGGCGGCGCGCACCGCTCCCATCACCGGCGAAAGAGCCGCCATGGCTCCGGCGCGCAGATAGTCGCCGTAGGCGAAGCCGCCGGGCAGGACGATGAGGTCGAGGCCGTCGGGCAGCTGGCTCTCGCCGTGCCAAACCATGGCGACCTTGCTCCCGGTGGAGCGCTCTATGGCCACCCTGCAGTCGCGATCGCAATTGGAGCCGGGGAAGACCACCACGGCGGCCTTCATGAGGCGATCTCGACCTGGTAGCTCTCGATCACCGGATTGGCGAGGAGCCGCTGGCACATAGCCTCCACCTCCGAGCGGGCTTCGGCCTCGTCGGCGCCGGCCAGGTCGAAGGTGATCACCTTGCCCACCCGCACATTGGCCGTCTGCGGCCAGCCCAGGCCATGCAGGGCGTTCTCCACCGCCTTGCCCTGAACGTCGAGGACGCCGGGCTTCAAGAAGACGCGGACGCTGGCCTTCATGATCAGTGGATGCCGCCCTGGATCACGGTGGGCATCTCTTTCATGATCCCCAACCGACGGGCCACCTCGGTATAGCTCTCGATGACGTTGCCCAGATCGCGGCGGAAGCGATCCTTGTCGAGCTTTTCGTTGGTCGCGGTGTCCCACAGCCGACAGCTGTCGGGGCTGATTTCGTCGGCCAGCATAACCCGCGAGAAGTCGTTCTCCCACACCCGGCCGAACTCGATCTTGAAGTCCACCAATGTGATCCCAACCGCCCCGAACATGCCGCAGAGGAAGTCGTTGACCCTGAGCGTCGTGGCCATCATGTCGTCGATCTCCTGGGTCTGCGCCCAGTTGAAGGCCGTGATGTGCTCCTCGGCCACCATGGGGTCGCTGAGCTTGTCGTCCTTCAGGTAGAATTCGATGATCGAGCGCGGCAGCGCCTGGCCCTCGGGAATCCCGAATCGCTTGGAGAGTGAGCCGGCCGCGATGTTGCGGCACACTACCTCGAGGGGGATGATCTCGACCTCCTTGATCAGCTGTTCGCGCAGGCTCATCCTCTTGATGAAGTGGTTCTGGACACCGATCGCGTTCAGCCGCGTCATGATGTATTCGCTGATCCGGTTGTTGATCACCCCCTTGCCCTCGAGCACGGCCTTTTTGGTTCCGTCGAAGGCGGTGGCGTCGTCCTTGAAGTATTGAATGAGAGTCCCCGGTTCGGGACCTTCATAGAGAATCTTGGCCTTACCCTCGTAGATCTTCTTGCGGCGGGTCATGGCGGCGGCCTTCTTTCAAGTCGGGCGAGGGCCTGGAATCGAAACCGCGCTTGGAAGGGAAAATCCGCGCGCATCATCCAACGTTCAAGGGTCGCGGGTGGCGTGGCTTAGAGGCCAGGGAAACTATCCGATCGGGGGGCGTGGCGCAAACGCGCCGGCGCCCTTATGGCTGGCGTCGCAATGAGGGCCATGGCGTGAGCGAAGAAGGGACAAGGATCGAAGAAGATCTGTCGCCGCGGGCCTATCAGCGTCTGGGAACCGGACGGGTGATCTCGAAGGGCCTGCCGCGCGACGCCTGGCGCGACGCCTATCACATTCTGCTGACCATTCCCCTGTGGGCCTTTCTGGTGGTGATGGCCGTCGGATTCCTGGCGATCAACTCCCTTTTTGCGCTGATCTACCTGTACATGGCCGACCCTGGCGGCGTCGCCGGGACGAGGCCGGGCAATTTCGCCGACCACTTCTTCTTCTCGGTCCAGACCATGGCCTCGGTGGGGTATGGGGTGATGTATCCGCGCAGCTTCCACGCCAACGTCATCATGAGCGTGGAAGCCTTCGTGGGCATGTTCAACCTGGCGATAGCGACCGGCCTCCTCTTCGCCCGCTTTTCGCGGCCGACCGCGCGAATCATGTTTTCCAACATCGCCGTGGTGGCCCCGTTCGAAGGGGCGCCGGCCCTGATGTTCCGTGCGGCCAATCGTCGCCGCAATCTGGTCGTCGAGGCCGAGGTCAATGTCAGCCTGGTGCGCGACGTGGTCACCAGCGAGGGCGTGGAGATGCGGCGGTTCTACGACTTGCCGCTCCTGCGTTCCCGCTCGCCCCTGTTCTTCCTGACTTGGCAGGTGATGCACGCGATCGACGAGCAGAGTCCGCTTTTTGGCGAGACCGCCCGCAGCCTCTTGGAGAAGCACACCGAGATCCTGGTGGTGATGAAAGGGTTGGACGAGACCTTCGCCTCCACCATCCACGCCCGGGGATCCTACACCCCCGAGCAGATCGTCTGGGGACGGCCCTTCGCCAACATCTTCAGCGCGGACGGTCGCGGTCGGCGGCAGATCGATTTTCGCCGGTTCCACGAGGCCGAATAAGACACGGCCAAGCCTGACGATTGCCCGCGGACCGCCGGAGGGATATTGAGCATCCCCACTGGTGGGGACCAATGAGTTACATGAGCAGTCTCGACGATCGCGAAAAGGGCTTCGAGAAGAAGTTCGCCAACGATCAGGAACTCGAGTTTCGCGCCACCGCCCGCCGCAATCGGATGCTCGGCGAATGGGCCGGCCGTCTGATGGGCCTGGAGAGCGTCGACGACTACGCCCAGGCGGTGCTGAAATCCCATTTCGAACAGCCCGGCGACGAGGATGTCTTGCGCAAGGTGAGCAAGGACCTGGCCGGCTCGGGGCTTTCGGTGAGCGAAGGCGAAGTGCGCGGCAAGATGGACGAGTTCCTGGCCATCGCTCGTGGCCAGCTTCGCGAAGGAAGCTAGGCCGCCGAACTCTTCCTGACGGCTTCTTCGCCGAAGACTCGGGCGAAAATCTCATCGACGTGAACGAAATGCCAAGCGGGATCGAAGAGTTCTGAGAGCTCAGTCTCGCTCAGATGGCGGCGCACCTCGGGGTCCGATTTCAGCAGGTCGATGAAGATACCCTCGCCGCGCCAAACTTTCATAGCGTTGCGCTGGACCGCCGCGTAGGCGGCCTCGCGCGAGACGCCCTTCTGGGTGAGGGCCAGCATCACTCTCTGGGAATGGACGAGGCCGCCCTGGCGATCGAGGTTCTTCGCCATGTTCTCCGGATAGACCACCAGCCGCTCGACCACGGCGGCCAAGCGCCTGAGGGCGAAATCGAGATGAACCGTAGTGTCCGGAGCGATGGCCCGCTCCACCGATGAGTGGCTGATGTCGCGCTCGTGCCAGAGGGCGACGTTCTCCATGGCCGGGATCACCGCCGCCCGGACGAGGCGGGCCAGGCCGGTGAGGTTCTCTGTGAGGATCGGGTTGCGCTTGTGGGGCATGGACGAGGAGCCCTTCTGGCCGACCTCGAACGGCTCCTCCGCCTCCTGGACCTCGGTGCGTTGCAGATGGCGGATCTCCACCGCCACGCGCTCGACCGAAGAGGCGACGACGGCCAGGGCGGCGAAGTAAGCGGCATGTCGATCGCGCGGGATCACCTGGGTCGAAATCGGCTCGACGGCGAGGCCCATCTTGGCCGCCACATGGGCCTCGACGCGCGGATCAACGCTGGCGAAGGTCCCCACGGGTCCCGAGATCGCGCAGGTGGCGATCTCGAAGCGGGCCATGGCCAGCCGCTCCTTGGCGCGGGCAAACTCGGCGTAGTGGCCGGCGAGCTTGAGCCCGAAAGTGGTCGGCTCGGCGTGGATCCCATGGCTGCGACCGACGGTGGGGGTCAGGCGATATTCCAAGGCCCGCCGTTCCAGCGCGGCGAGGACGAGGTCGACGTCTTCGAGGAGGAGATCCGTGGCGCGGGCGAGCTGGACAGCCAAGGTGGTATCGTTGACGTCCGAGGAGGTCATCCCCTGGTGCAGGAATCGCGCCTCCGGCCCGACGATCTCGGTGACGTGGGTGAGAAAAGCGATGACGTCGTGTTTCGTTTCGCGCTCGATCTCGTCGATGCGATCGGGGTCGAACACCGCGTGGCCGCCGTGCCGCCAGATCGCCGCCGCCGCCGCCTTGGGGATCACCCCTAGCTCGGCCATGGCATCGGCGGCGTGGGCCTCGATCTCGAACATGATCCGAAAACGGGTCTGCGCCGACCAGATGGCCGCCGCCTCTGGGCGCGAATAGCGTGGAATCATGCCCCGCTCTTAGCGCGGGCGCGGCCTCGGCGAAAGCTTCACAAGGCGCCGGCCCGGCGCGCCGTGTCTGCCTTGGCCATGCGCTCGGCCATGCCAAAGGAGGCCAGCAGATAATGCAAGGCGCCCCAGGCGTAGAACCCGGTCATTACCAGTATCCCTTCGCGGGTGGCCAGCGCCTCCGCCGAGCGACAGGCGCCGGCCAGGGCCGGAGCGGCATGGGGCGGGGGCACGCCGCCCGGGCAGGCGGCGACGAAGCTGGCCCCCTGCGATGATCCGATCGCCCCGACGATGCGCCTCATGAAGCTCACCGGGCCCAGGTGGTTGAAATCGAACTGCGCGAAGCGGTCGATCAGGACGCCGCACAGGAAGGGTCCGCCGCCCAGCGCGATGATGTTGAGAAAAAGGAACATCACCGCCGTCGCCGTCGCGCGCCGGCGCGTTTCGACGACGTTCTGGACCACCCCGAATGTCGGGGCGAGATAGGTGTAGCTGAACACCCCGGGGATCAGCAGGATCACCGCCGCCGTCCGCCAGTCGAGGGCGCGATAGGCCATGACGTAGATCGGCGTCGCGATCGCCAGGCCGATGGCCGGGGTGAGGGCGTACCACCGTGCCCCATGGCGGCTCGCCCAATCGCTGACGAAGCCGCCGGCCAGGGTGCCCAGGCCCGTGGAGACCCCGCCGACCAGCCCGAAGATCAGCCCCACCGTGGCGTAGTCGAGCCCGAAGGCGCGGTTGAAATAGGGGGCCGAGAACTGGCCGATGCCATAGCCGGCGATGGAGACGATGGTCACCCCCAGCACCATGTTGAGCACCGGCCAGCTGCCGAACAGGGTGCGGGTCACCGCGGCGATTTCCTTTACCTCCGTGACAAAGCCGGCCGGGGGCGCGCTCGCCGGCGCCGACTCTCCATCCGCCTGGCCGCGTGGCGGCTCGCGCACGATCAGCCTGACGAGCACGGCGAGGATGAGTCCCGGCGCCCCGACAGCGATGAAGGCCACCCGCCAGCCGAACTCCTTGGCCAGCCAGCCCCCGGCCATCGAGCCGATCATCGCCCCCAGGGGAATCCCGAAGGCGTAGAGTCCCAGCGCCGAGGCCCGCCGGCGAGGCTCGAAATAGTCGGAGATCAGGGAGTGCGACGGCGGCGAGCATCCCGCTTCGCCGATCCCCACCCCGACCCGCATGATCAGCAGGCTGACGAAATTCGCGGCGAAGCCGCAGGCCACCGTGAACCCCGACCACACGACCAGCGAAGCCGAAATGATCGCCACCCGGCTGCGCCGCTCGGCCAGGCGAGCGATGGGGACGCCCAAGAGGGTGTAGAGGATGGCGAAGGCCAGGCCGCCCAGCAAGCCGAGCTCGGTGTCGGTGAGCTTCAGATCGACCTTGATCGCCTGGCCGATCGTGGCGACGATCGTTCGATCGATGAAGTTGAAGGTATAGGCGGCCAGCAGGAAGGCCACCACCACGCGCTTGTAGGCTTCGGAAAAGGCCGCCGGCCGCGCTCCTTCGGGTGCGATGGTCGTCATGTTCCCCCCTGTGGCCCTGGGACTCGGCGTCTTGACGCCCATCTAATGGCGCCGGCCCTGGCAAGACCATGGCTGATCGCGCTATCGGCGGCCCGAAGGAGAAGAGAGACGATGGAAATCCTGATCGGCGACAAGAACCTCTCCAGTTGGTCGATGCGGCCATGGCTGGCCCTCAAGCACACCGGCGCGGCCTTCAGCGAGCGCCTCGTTCGCCTGCACCTGACCTCGAGCCACGACGCGATTATCGCGGCGGGCTCGCCCTCCGGCTGGGTGCCGGTGCTGAAGGACGACGCCGTCACCGTGTGGGACAGCCTGGCGATCTGCGAATATCTCCACGAGAAGTTCCCGGCCTCCGCCCTGTGGCCCACCGATCCGATCGCCCGGGCGCTGGGGCGCAGCGCGGCTGCGGAGATGCACTCGGGCTTCCCGTCCCTGCGCGGCGAATGTCCGATGGACTTGGCGGCGCGCAGTGACGTCGACGTCTCTCCGGCCACCGCTCATGACATCCGCCGAATCATCGCCCTGTGGTCGGACTTGCTGGCGCGCTTCGGCGGCCCGTTCCTGCTCGGGAAGTGGTCGATCGCCGACGCCTTCTACACCCCGGTGGCGACCCGCTTTCGCACCTATGGCTTCAGGCTCTCCGACTTCGGCGACGAGGGCGTGGCGGGGGCCTACGCCGCCCGCCTGCTGGACACCCCCGAATTCCTCGACTGGGAGAAGGACGCTTTGTCCGACGTCGCCTCGATGGGATGAGGTTCGGCGCCGCCGCCATTCCGATCGGCGGCTAATGGGTTACAAGGAGCGCGGACGTTCTCGTGAGGCGCTCGCCGTCGGCGCCGGACATATCGTTGGGGAAGCTCATGGCCCTGGTCAAGACTTCGAAAATCACAGTGGTCGCGAACCCTCAAAAGACGATAGCGCCGCGCGCGGCCCCGACGCCCGCCGCCCGACCCGTCGCGCGCCGTGGCGGGCCGCTCGGCAAGGACAAGCTCTCCGAGCGGATCGCGGCGGCGACCGAGGAGATGGCGTCCGGCCTGGTCGAAGCCGCGGCGGCCGCGGAGCAACTTCGCCGTTCGATGGAGCAGATCGCCAGCGGCGCCGAGGAGGCGGCCGGCGGATCGCAGGAACAGGTCGCCGCGATCGGTGGCGCACTCGCCAACCTCACGACGGCGCGAGCGCAGGCTGACGCCGCGCGGCGTCGGACCGAAGCGGTCCAGCTTGTGCTGGCCGAGACAGCCACGCAGATCACCACATCGGTGCGGGCAATCGAACGCAACGCGGAGCGGCAGGCCGCGTCAGTTGAACTGATCGCAGAACTCGAACGACGCGCCAAGGACATCGGCGAGATCACCAGCACGGTTAGCCGCATCTCCGACCAGACCAACCTGCTGGC
>DASZKO010000055.1:0-7584 GCA_035605655.1 Caulobacteraceae bacterium
CTCGGCCCTGGCCCTGCACAGAAGCGGCGCCCGCCTGCTGGCCGCGCCGCGCGAGCTGATGCCGCTGGAATCGGTCACCGCCCGCCAGGTGGAGAGCCTCCTGACCGCCCTGCGGCGAGACTTCGCCATCACCATCCTCGACCTGCCCACGGTGTGGACGGCGTGGACCAATCGCGCTCTGCAGCGCTGTGATCAGATCATCATGATCACCAACCTGTCGGTGCCCCACGCCCACCTGGTCAAGCAGCAGCTGCGGATCATCGCCGCCCAGAAACTGGACACCATTCCCCTGACCCTGGTGTGCAACCGGGTCAGCGTCGATCAGAAGGTGATCGTCTCTCAGAAGGCGGTCGAGAAGTCGATCGGCAGGGAATTCGACATCACCGTTCCCGAGGACCGGGCGGTGATGAACGAGGCGATCGCCCAAGGATGCGAGATCTCCCAGGTGCGCGGGGCCGGGGTCAGGCTCGAGAAGGCGATCGCCGAAATCGCCGGGTCCATAGTTCCCCTCGGGGCCGCGCCCGAGGTCAAGCGTAGGTGGCCTTGGTCATGACAAGTCTGTGGTCGGAGTCCGAATCGACCACCACCGCCTCGACACCGCAACGGGCCGCCAACGCCCCGATCGAAGGCGCCCTGGCGCTCAAGTCGCGCCTGCACTCGCGGTTGCTGGAGGTTCTCAACCTCGGGCTCATCGAACGAACCCCGCGCGACACCCTGCGCCATGAGGTGCGCGGCACCGTCGTCGAACTGCTGGCCGAGGAGAAGCGCCTCCTCACCGCCCATCAGACCGACCGGCTCACCGAGGACGTCCTCGACGAGATTCTCGGCCTGGGGCCTCTCGAGCCCCTGCTGAAGGACGAGACGGTCGCCGACATCCTGATCAACACCCACGACACGGTCTACGTCGAGCGCAAGGGCCGGCTGGAACTCACCGAGGTCCAGTTCCAGGACACCCGCCACCTGGTGCGGATCATCAACAAGATCGTCTCCGCCGTCGGCCGGCGGGTGGACGAGTCCTCGCCGATGGTCGACGCCCGCCTGCTCGACGGTTCGCGGGTCAACGCGATCATTCCGCCGCTGGCCGTGGACGGCCCCCTGGTCTCGATCCGCAAATTCTCCCGCGACGCGCTCAGCGTCGAGAGGCTGGTCTCCTACGGCAGCCTGACCGAGGAGATGGGCGTGGTCCTGCGGGCCATCGTCGGGGCGCGGCGGAACGTGCTGATCTCCGGGGGCACCGGCTCGGGCAAGACCACCCTTCTCAACGCCTTGTCGTCGTTCATCGATATCCGGGAACGGATCATCACCATCGAGGATTCGGCCGAGCTTCAGCTCCAGCAGCCGCACGTCGGGCGCCTGGAAACCCGGCCGCCGAGCCTGGAAGGCACCGGCGAGACGACCCAGCGCGACCTGGTCAAGAATGCGCTGCGAATGCGTCCCGACCGGATCATCGTCGGCGAGGTGCGCGCCGGCGAGGCCTTCGACATGCTCCAGGCGATGAACACCGGTCACGACGGCTCGATGACCACGGTCCACGCCAACACGGTGCGCGACGCCCTCACCCGGGTGGAGCAGATGATCGGCATGTCCGGCCTGGAGATCTCGCCGCGCTCGGTGCGCCAGCAGATCGCCTCGGCGATCAATGTCGTGGTCCAGGTCGAGCGCATGGAGGACGGCCGGCGCCGGGTGGTCTCGATCGCCGAGATCCTGGGCATGGAAGAAGAGATCATCACCATGCAGGAGATCTTCAAATTCCGCCGCAAGGGCCGCGCCGACGACGGCAGCGTGATCGGCGATTTCGAGACCACCGGCGTGCGGCCCAAGTTCCTCGAGTTCCTCGGCATGCGGGGCATCCAGCTCGACCCGCAGATGTTCGCGCCCAACAGAAAATCGGCCTGACCAGATGCTTGTAATCCTTGCTTACGTCCTGGCCTTCGTGGCCGTCGTCATCCTGGTGCAGACGATCGCCGGGGTGGTCCTGAACGCCGGCGACCGCACCCGGCGGGTCAATCGCCGTCTCGATCTGCTCGAAAGCGGCATGTCGCGCGAGAAGGTCTTCGAGACCCTCGTCCGGCGGCGCGACAAGAACGCCCTGGCGAATGCCGCCCCCGCCCTCTACGACCGCTTCATCCTGTTCTTCCGCCAGGCCGGGGTGACGATCTCGCCCTCCCGTTTCGGCCTGATCCTCGGCGGCGTCGCCCTGGTCCTGGTCTTCGCCGGCGTGGTCGTCATGGGGATGGTCCACAGCGGCCAGGGCGCGGGTCTGGTCAATCTGCTGGTGGCGATCTTTGGCGCGATCGCTCTTGCGATCGTCGGCGGCCTGGTCTGGCTGGGCTGGCGCCGCTCGGCCCGGCTCAAGAAGCTCGAGGAGCAGCTGCCCCTGGCCCTGGACATCACCATTCGCGCCCTCAGGGCCGGACACCCGGTGATCATGGCCATGAAGCTGGCGGCGGAAGAGTCGGCCGACCCCATCGGCAGCGAGTTCGGCCTGATCGTCGACGAAACCAACTTCGGCCTCGAGTTCCGCGAGGCCCTGGTCAATTTCGCCCACCGGACGGGCTCGGAATACGCGCACTTCTTCGCGGTCTGCGTATCCATCCAGAGCGAGACGGGCGGCAACCTCTCCGAGATATTGAACAATCTCGCCAGCGTGATCCGCAACATGCAGACCCTGCATCTGAGGGTCAAGGCCCTGGCGGCCGAGGGCAAGATGTCGGCCCAGATCCTGACCCTCCTGCCGGTCGGCATGGTCGGCTTTCTGATGATCACGCGGCCAGGATTCTACACCTCCAAGTTCGGCGATCCGGCCTTCTGGCCGGCGGTCGGGGTGATCTTCCTGATCTTCCTGCTGGGACAATTCACCATCAACCGTATGGTCAACTTCAAGTACTGAGTGCTCTCATGCCGCTTTATCTTTCCCTGATCATCGACGCCGCGGCCTTCGCCCTGGTGGTGTTCGGCGTGATCATCGCCGGGCGGCGCGTTGAGACGGGCCTCAGCGTGCGGCGGCGCCTGCGCGGCGACAGCGTCCAGACCCGCCAGCCCGGCGCCCAAAGCGGCCTGGTCCGCAGCCAGGAACTGCGCAACCCGGTTCTCGCCTGGGTCCAGAAGACCACCCTGCAGGACCCGGCCGAACGCACCGCCCTGAGGCGCGATCTCGCCCTGGCCGGATTCGATCATCCCTCGGCCCCGGCGATCTATGTCGTCGCCCGTTTCTGCCTGGCGGTCGGCCTGCCGGCCGCGCTGATGTTCCTCAACGCCATGCGCGCCAAGCCCGCGACCGGCTTCATGCTGGTGATGTTCGCCCTGGGCCTGTCGGTGGTCGGGCTGATCGCCCCGCGGGGGATTCTCGACAATCGCGTCAAGGCCCGCAAGACCTTGCTGGAAAACGAATTTCCCGACACCCTCGACCTGATGGTTGTGTGCGTCGAGTCGGGCCTGGGCCTGGAGGGGGCGATCCTGCGCGTGGGCGCCGAGACCGCCGAATCCCATCCGCGCATCTCCGCGGAGTTCCAGATCGTTTCCAACGAGCTGCGCGCCGGCCGCACCCGCGCCGAGGCCCTGCGCAACATGGCCGAGCGCTGTCAGTCCGAGATGCTGTCGGCCTTTGTCGCCCTGCTGATTCAGACCGACACCCTGGGCGGCTCGATCGCCCAGAGCCTGAGGATCTATTCGTCCGAGATGCGGCAACATCGCATGCTGAGGGCCGAAGAGAAGGCCATGAAGCTGCCGGTCCTGCTGACCGTGCCCCTGGTGCTGTTCATCCTGCCGGTCATCATGGCCGCGGTGCTTCTGCCGCCCGTCCTCGACGGCATGCGCACTTTCCTGCCCGCCATGGCCCACGTTGGGAAGTGATCATGAGCCCTGACCGCCTGCTCGCTCCGCTTCTGGCCTCCGCCCTGGCCCTGGCCGTCGGCGGATGCTCGCATTTCCCCAGGTTCAACCTCGCCAGCCTGGTCAAGGTCAGGCCGGTGTCCACCGAACCAATGACCGCCCCGGCGCCCTTCGCCGCCGAGGACCGGCTCTACGCCAGCGCGGTGCGGGCGATCGACCAGAGGCGCTACGGCGAGGCCCTCGACGCCCTGCAGGTGGCGCGCTCGGCCCGTCCCGGCGATCCCAGGGTGCTGACCGCCATGGCCGTCGTCTATGACAAGCTCGGCCGGTTCGACCTCAGCGACCGCTACTACGACCAGGCCGACAAGGCCGACCCCGGCTCGCGGATCGTGGCGCTCGACCGAAGTTACTCGATGTTCCTGCGCACCAGCGGCAAGGTCGGCGGCGCCGCCCTGGCCGCCGCGGCCGCCGCCCCGGTCAGGGCCGCCGCCCGGCCGTCGGGCACGGACCTCTACGCCCAGGCCGTGCAGGACATCGGGCGGCATGAATACGGCCTCGCCCTGGGGACCCTGCGGGCCGCCAAGGACGCCGCGCCCAACGACGCGCGGGTGCTCACCGCCCTGGGCGTGACCTACGATCATCTCGGCCGCTTCGATCTGTCCTCGCGCTACTACGACCTGGCCGAAAAGGCCGATCCGGGCTCGCCGATCGTGGCCCAGGACCGCCTGACCTCCCTGGCGCTGCAGCAGCATGGCGGCGTGGTGCGTCCGGACGACGTCGTCGTCCTGGCCGCCGCGGCGCCCGGGGCCGGCGGGCCGGCCGAGACCGTGCGCGTCTCCCAGGCCGCCCCGGCCCGGAATGCCCGGCCCGGCGATCACGGATAGGAGCGTTTTCTGTGGGGGGTGTCGCTTATGCGTAGGCTTGTCGGGGGCGCGGCTCTGGCCCTCATTCTGACCGCGGCGGCGGCGCCGTCGCTGGCGTTCAATCCCTTCGGCCACGGCAAGTCCCACGCCCCCGCCCCGGCCGCCGCCGGCCAGGCGGGCGATGCGGCCACGGCGGTGCGCCAGGCCCTCGACGAGCGGCGCTACGTCGACGCCGCCGATCTGCTGGCCAAGGCCGAGGTCACCAACGTCAAGTCCGCCCAGCTCACCTGCCTGCGCGGCGAGCTGTTCCTGGCGCGGGGAGACTTTCCCGACGCCCTGGCCGCCTTCCGGTCGGTGGCCGGCGATCCGGGCCAGCGCGCCCGGGCCCTGGAGGGCGAGGGCCTGGCCCTTTCCCTGACCGGCAAGAGCGACGACGCCCTGGCCGCCCTGGGCGAGGCGACCCGGCTCGACAAGTCCCTGTGGCGGGCGTGGAACGGGCTGGGCCGGGAGTACGACACCCGCCGCGACTGGAAGAAGTCGCAGGCCGCCTACATGGCCGCCCTCGCCGCGCCGGGCGGCGACGCCGCCATCGTGCTCAACAACCGCGGCTATTCGCATCTGCTGCAGCGCCAGACCACCGAGGCGGCGGCCGATTTCGTCGCCGCCCTGGCCAAGGATCCGGGCCTGGCCGCGGCCCGCACCAACCTGCGGATCACCCTGGCGATCGAGGGACAGTACGCCCGCGCCGCGGTGACCGGGGTGGGCGATGACCGCGCCGCCGTGCTCAACAATGTCGGCCTCGCCGCCGCCATCCGCGGCGACTATCTGGAAGCCGACAAGCTGCTCGCCGAGGCGATCGAGGCCAGGGGCCAGTTCTACGCCCGCGCCTCGGACAATCTGGCCCTGGCCAAGGAGCTCGAGGCGCGCGCCGGAGACATCCCGCCGACGCCCGATGTCAAGCGCCGCTGAGATCACCCGCTGGGGGGTGGCCGCGCTCTTCACCGCCGTCCTCGCCTGGGCGGCGATCAGCGATGTGCGGCAGAGGCGGATTCCCAACTGGACCGTACTGGCGGTCGTCGGCCTTTTCGTTCCCTGGGCCCTGGCCCACCCGTGGACCTGGGATGCCTGGGCGCTGGGCGCCGGCCTCCTCGCCCTGCTGGCCAGCTTCGGGCTCTACGCGGCCGGGCTGATCGGGGCCGGCGATTCCAAGCTGTTCGCGGCCTGCGCCCTGTTGGTCGGGATCGGCGATCTCGGCTGGCTGGCCCTGGCCACGGCGGTGGCCGGCGGGGCGATCGGCCTGGTCAGCCTGGTGTCCCGGCCGACGCGGGCGCTGGTGATGTTCAACATGCGCGCCAGGGGTGATTTCGGCCGCGGAGTTCCCTACGGCGTGGCCATCGCCGCCGCCGCCGCCGCCCTCGCCTGGCTGGCCGTCCTGAAACTGCCCATCCCCCACCTGCTCGGCCAAGCCTAGGGCGAATACGCCGCGCGGACTGAAATCGCCTTCTCTCCCCCCTTGTACGGACCGGAGACATTGAGGACACCTGTGCGGAGACATCGAGGACACTTTGTTCGGCCTGGAAGGGTCGGGCGGAGGGGATTGGATGGCTTGGCGGGAGGTGTCGGTGATGGGTCAGCGGCGGGAGTTCGTGGAGCTGGCGAGTGCGCCAGGGGCGAACGTGAGCGAGCTTTGCCGGCGCTTCGGGGTGTCGCGCTCGAACGGTTACAAGTGGCTGGCGCGGCATCGGGCGCAGGGCGCGGCGGGGCTGGAGGAGCGGTCTCGGCGGCCCAAGCGCAGTCCGCGGCGGACCTCGGCGGTGGTGGAAGCGGAGGTCCTGCGCATTCGCCAGGAGAGCAACGGAGCCTGGGGCGGGCGCAAGATCGCCAAGGTGGTGGAGCGGGAGGGCAAGGTGGCGCCGGTTCCCGGGCCCAGCACGGTGACCGAGATCCTGCGCCGGCACGACCGGCTGTGGCTTCGGGCGGCCGAGCACCCCGGACCTTGGCGGCGGTTCGAGCGAGCCGAGCCGAACGAGCTTTGGCAGATGGACTTCAAGGGCCACTTCGCGCTGATGGGAGGGCGCTGCCATCCGCTGACGGTGCTGGACGACCACTCCCGCTATTCGCTCGAGATCGGGGCCCTGGCCGACGAGCAGGATCTTTCGGTGCGGGCCCGGCTGGCGGCGACCTTCCGCCGCTACGGGCTGCCGCTGAAGATGCTGGCGGACAACGGCTCGCCGTGGGGCGATGCCGGCGATCAGCCGTGGACGGCGTTCGGGGTCTGGCTGCTGCGACTGGGGGTGGGGCTCGGGCACGGACGGCCTTACCATCCGCAGACCCAGGGCAAGGACGAGCGCTTCCACCGCTCGCTCAAGGCCGAGGTGCTGGACGGCGCGTGCTTCGCCGATCTGGCCCATTGCCAGCGCGCCTTCGACGCCTGGCGAGAGCGCTACAACCACGAGCGCCCGCACGAGGCCCTCGGCATGGGCGTGCCGGCCGAGCGCTATCGGATCAGTCCACGCCCCTACCCGGAGAGCTTGCCGCCGATCGAGTACGGAGCCGGCGATTTGGTGCGCAAGGTCGACGTCAGCGGCTTCATCAGCTTCCACAACCGCTCCTGGCGCGTCGGCAAACCCTTCAAGCGCCTTCCCGTCGCCCTCAGGCCGACGCTCCAGGACGGCGTCTTCGACCTGCGCTTCTGCGCTCATCCGATCGGCCGGCTCGATCTGCGCAGCGGCGAGTTCAGAGCCTGTGGACTTGTGGACGACGCCAATGCCTCGCCCACAACCCCACAGGCCAAGCCACAACCACAGATTTGAAATGCGCCAGATCGGGAAATGCGCGACTGTCCTCGATGTCTCCGCACACCTGTCCTCGATGTGTCCGGTACGAACAC
>DASZKO010000062.1:0-6633 GCA_035605655.1 Caulobacteraceae bacterium
GCCATGTTCGCCGAGCCGATCTGGCAGGTGTCCGCCAAGCTGCGCGACGGCCCACCTCAGGCTTTCGCCGAGTTCGTGGCGACCTTCGGCCTGATCGCGGCGATCCTGGGATCGATCCGGTTCCGGCCCGAAGCGACACCGACGATCGTCGGGCTCTACATCACCTCGGCCTACTGGTTCACCGCCTCGACATCGTTCGCCAACCCAGCGGTGACCATCGCGCGGTCGCTGTCGAACACCTTCGCCGGCATCGCGCCCAGTTCGGCGCCGGGGTTCATCGCCGCCCAACTCGCCGGCGCGATCGCGGCGAGCATCCTATTCGGCTGGCTTTTGAAAGCGCGGCCGACGCCATGAGCGAGGATTTCGCGATCACCGACTTCCACAGCCCGGACCGCGGATCGCCTTCAACTCCGTCGGCCGGCAAGGGGGGATATTCCGGGGACAGGTGATCACGTCACCGACCGCTCAACCCCGAGGCGGAAACCCGTCCTTGCCCCCGGCGGGTCAGGGTCTAATCTTCCCCCTCGAGGAAATGGGTTGGAAGCCATGAGCGACGCCGTCGGCCCTGGCGATCTGGTTCTCTGCGTCAATGCCGCCCCGAACCATGTCACCGGCAGGCCCGTGCCCCTGCGGGCCGGCGAGACCTACCGCGTCATCGAGGTCATGGAATTCGCCTGCCCGTGCGGGCGTTCCGACGCCTTGCTGGACGTGGGGATCGACTTCGCCTGGTGTCAGACGCGCTTCCGACTGCTGCCCAAGCCCAGGGCCGAGACCCAGAAGCGCCGCGTTTCGGCGCCCAGGGAGAAGGAGACGGTCCGGTAGCGGGGTCGCGAGTCTCGCTTCTCAGTTCAAAGTGAACGTCGCTTCGCGGCGGCGCATGTCGACCGAGACGCGCTGGCATTGGCTGAGGACGTCCATGCCCAGGAACAGGGCCGGGGTGTCGGCCAGACCCAGGTGGCCGAAGATCGCCAGGGGCGCGAAGCCGAGCGGCATGTGATGGATGACGAGGCCGCCGACATCGGCCTCGGCGACGTCATCGAGCTCCACGGTCACGGTCCGTCCCGTCACGCTGACGATCTGGGTCGTCGCGGCCGGATCGTGGCCGGCGACGCGGCGGGTCAGCAGGCTGAGGAGGGCCGGGTTGCCGACCGACAGCTGCGCGCCCGAATCGACCACCACCACGATCGGCACGCCGCGGATCCTGGAGTGGGTGAGGATCAGCTGGCCGAAGTGGTTCTTGCCGTGCACGACAATGGTGTGGGGATCGGCCGCTTCGGCGCGGCTGGGCGAAGATGACATGCGCATGGTCCTGAAATCCATGACCACATGCAGATCGCGCAGGGCGTCGACGCCGAGCATTCCGGCGGCGCCGAGATCCTTGGCGGCCAGGGCCGGGGCCTCGATATGGCGGATCACCCGCTTGCCGATCACCAGGCGATCAATCAGCACCGTATTGGCGTCGTCCACGCCCATGCTTTCGCGCAGGCGCACCGGGGGGCCGGCGGGCAGGGCCAGGCTCGCGGCCAGCTCGCGGGAGATGACGGTGCGGTCCGAGCCGGTGTCGACCAGGAAATCGAACGGGCCCCGGCCATCGATCATCACCGCCAGGGTCAGGCGGGAGGTGGGATCGGCGGCCATCTTCAGGCTCTCGGGGGGCGCGTCGGCGGCCGGCGCCGGCGTGAGTGGCGGCGTGGGGCTGGCGGCGGGCGGCGGAGCGGCCGGGACGCCCAGGGGCGGGGCGATCTGGGCCGCCGCGCCGGCGGCGCTCGTCAGCACGGCCATGGCGCCGGCAAGGCTCGCGATCGCCGCTCTCAACATTCCCGCCTCGCGAACCTTTGGGGGTGTGGACGCTGTTTCGGGAAGGATCATACACCCGCGCGAGGAGAATGATGTGGGTCCAAAGGCCGCGGGGGGACAGGCATTCACGTCACCGCGTTCCCGTTAGAATGGAGATCAGCGGGCCGCTGGGGCGCGGTGCAGGGTGTAGATGCGGTTGTCGAGGCCGAACACCAGGGTCGCCGGCGCGAGCCGATGATAGGCGACTTCGGAACAGCTGGTCTCCACCGTCTCGACGGTATGGGTCGTCATCCCGAGCGTCCGCGCCACGGCGACCGGATCACGCGGCCGGCCGTCGCGGCCCGGTTCGGCGAGCGAGCCTTCGAAAAGCATGTCGGCCGTATCGTTGTGCGCGGCGTACGTCGCGCGCGCGCATCCCAGCGGGTCCGGCCCGGTGACGGAATGGGCCGCGAAGGTGACCATCCTGCCGACGAGGCGGCGTTCCTCGCCGCGATCGGTCATCTGGCCCGGCTGCGCCCAGGGCGCGACCTGGGCCTTGGCGATGATCCACCGCCCGAGGATATCGACGCCTTGACCGTGGGCCAGCGAGGTCGGTCCGACGCACGCCATGACGATCAGGGCGGCGCGCGCGGCCATCGGGCCGGCCCGGTCGCCCAAGCGGCCGAAACCCTCGACGGCCCATGTCTTCGCGCGAGCGATCCGGTTCGTCGTCATCTCGTCGGCCCCCTATTTCGAACACGTCTAAGCCCGCGCAAGGTCCCTGGCGACGCCGATGAGGGCGCGCAGGTTCACGTCGCCGATGGCGCCTCCTTCGCGCGGGCCTGAGCGTCGAACTCCAGGCTCGGAAAGCGGCAGCGACCGTCGATGCAGTCGGCCAGGTAGGCCGTCAGCCCGATGTCGCCCGTCCACAGACTGGCGCGACGGCGGCCCACGACTGTCGCCTCGGCGTCGCTCTGGGCGATCGCGTGCATGGCGAAGCCCCGCGCCCGGTCGAGCCACATCTCGTCATGGGTCCGCTCGAAGAGCTTCAGGAAGGCATAGCCGTTGCCATCCGTGCCATGACAGAAATTCGCGCCCTTGGTCAGCGGACCCGCCCGCCAGACCCTAGCGGCTCGTGTCGGGTTGGGTCGAACAGGTCGGCCATTCAGTGATCCCCGCCGGCGTCAGACGTACAGGCTGCACCACCGGAGATTGCCCAGCAAGCGACGCCCGAGGTTTGCCCGGCCCAAGGAACGACCGCTCAGGTCGGCCGGATGCGCTCACGGCCCTCGATCGCTTGCGCCGAAGCGCTCGATCAGGAATTCGGCGAGCCGGGCGGGGTCGCCGTCGAAGATCCGGTCGGCCAGGCGTCGGGCCTCGGCGGCGACGTAGGCGTCGAGTGTCACGAGCGGCTCATAGGTGAGGCGCCCGTCGTCGCGCCTCGAGCGCACCGCCTTCTTCTGCATCAGGCGGCCGAGCAGGGTCTTGATGGTGGCGTCGGCCCAATCGCGCCGGGCCTTGACGGCCTCGACGAGCCGGGTGGGCGTCAAGGGGCCGCTTCGCCACAACGCCGCCAGCACCTCGCTCTCGGCTTCGGTGACATGGATGGGGGGCGTCATGGGTCGCCGAGGACCTGACGATCGATGCGCGATTCGACCGCCCAATGGGCGCCCACGGCGACCACGCCGGCGAGGCAGCCCAGGCCGATCTGGAGGAAGGCCTCGGCGAATCCCGGGGCGAGGACTTTCAAGGGGAGATCGCCGGGGACGCTGGCGTAGCCCAGGGTCATGTTCAGAAGGGAAAAGGCGGCCCCCAGGGCGCCGATGATCGGTCCACCCAGGCGCAGGCCGGAGAGATAGGCCGAGCCGCCGTCCAGGCGCCGGCCGCCGCGGAGCTTGGTGGCGAGAACGAACGCGGCGGCGGCCATGGCCAGCGCCAAGGCGACCATGAGCCCCTGCTGCAGGGGGGCGGCCAGTTCGAAGACGGTCCATGGCGTAAGCGGCGCGTGAGGGGACATCGGCGATCTCCGAAACTACGAATGTAGTATGATTGAACTACAAACGTAATGTGGAGTCAAGCGGGGCGGCTTCCGGCGGGGCCGTCAGAATTGGACGCCGCAAGCGATGCCGGCGGTCACGCCGGTGGGTACGGGACCGTTCGCGGGAAGACTCTGCACGGTGACCATGGGGCGGCAGCCCCTCTTCGGCTTCTCGGCCAGGAAGGGCTCCTGGAGAAACCGGTCCCGCTTCGCCCCCGCCGCGAAGATGGCCCGCTTGCCGGGATCGAGGCCGAATTCGGCCACTTCCTCAAGGCCCTTGCGGCCGGCGGCGAACCTGTCCCGGCAGCCTTGCCGCTCCTCGGGGGTGAGGTCCATGTAGTTCGCGTGGTCGCAGCCAAGAGCGCGCCGCAAGGCAAGGCCCGGCGCGGACGCGACGGGCGGGATTATCAGGGGCGCAGTTGGCGGCGCCGCGACCGGCTCGGTGATCGGCCCCGCGCGAGGGTTTGGAAGCTGCCCCGTGGAGGGATGCGCCTTCGCTTCAGCGCGCCTCGGCCGGGTTGTCGGGCGCACTGGGGAAACGAGTTGCACCTCGACGGCGCGGCTCGGAGCGGAGGGGTTCTGGACCCGCGCGGTCAAGACCAGGAACGCCAGGAACACCGAGTGCGCGGCCACGGAAGCCGCGACCCCGAGGCTCCGCGATCGGGCCGACGCGCGCCGGCGCTTGGACTTGGCATCGACCAATGGCTGGGTCCGGTGACCGGTAAACCTCGGCAATGACCGTGTCGTAACCATGGCCGCGGTTGGAAGCGCCCCTCGTTCGAAGGGAGATCAGCGGGCCGGCGGGGCGCGGCGCAGGGTGTAGATGCGGTTGTTGAGCCGGGCGGGATAGGTCCGCGACAGGACTCAATCGCGGTGAGGGGCGCAAGTCAGCTTAAATCGCCGTCAGGGTCGGCGAGGCCGCCGCCGCCCGCGCCAACGCCGCGGACAGGTATCTCCGCCTATTCGCCTCCCCGGTTCGCCAACGCCGGACCCATCGGATGGGCGCGGGCGTCGGCGACGAAGGTGCGCCCCGGCGCCGCGCCATAGTCGGCCGGCGGGGGGCCGGCGATAGGCTTGCAGATGGGCAGGTCCTGGATGCGCCGGGTGAGGACCTGCCGGTATCGCCGCGTGTCGAAGCCGATGCCGTAGGCGTCCAGCGACTGGCGCGCCCGCACGCCCATCCCGCCGATATAGCTGTCGAAGTAGCGGGCCTGGCCGATCGCCTGGCGGAACGTCGCCGCGTCCTGGGTGTCGAAGGGGCGGCCGGGCCCCGCCAGCCCGTAGAGGGTCGTCCACACCTTCCACTCGGCCTGGTTGGCCTCGTCGACCCGGGCGAGGAACTTGTAGGCGTCGGAGTAGCCCATCAGCTCGCCGGGGCCGAGGTGGGCGGCGGTCTGGCCGCCGGCGGCGCTCTGCCACACGCCCGATCCCCAGATGAACATCATCGGGGTTTTCGGCTCTCCCAAGGGCGGCAGCCGGCCGCTGCGCGCCGCTTCGTCGACCACTCCGGCCAGCTCGTCGAGCCGGCGCTCGACACAGACGCTGTTGGCGGCCCGCTGCCTGGCCTGGGCCATGACCGTGGCCAATTCGACGGAAAGGCGTTTGCGCGTCTCGGCCACCTCATGGCGCCAGTGAAAGGTCTCCACCAGCTGTTCCAGCGCCAGGGCGGTGAGCACGCCCAGGACGATGATCCCGTATTCCTTCACGAACTCGGCGAGGCCGTGGAAGGACCGCGGCTTGTGGATGTGCATGGCTTCCCCGGCCTCCCCAGCGGGGGCCGGCTCCCCCGGTTCGCTCTCGATCTCGTCCGACATGCGCCGCCGCCCCGGGGGTTGGATACCGGCTCGGCGGTGAAGGTCAACCTTGGCGCTGGAAAGCGGGGGCTCCGGCGGCTAGCCTGGCCATATGAGCGCCGCGCGCCGCCCGGCCGCCCCGATGGGGGCCATTTTCGCCGCCCTGGCGCTCTTCGCGCCGGCCCGGGCCGAGCAGGGCGGCCTCGCCGGCGGCGTGTGGGGCGAGGGCCTGATCCTCGGCGTCGATCCGGCCACGCGGACGGTGAGCGGCTATTATTCTTCGGAGACCGGCGGCGGCCAGTTCAGCTGCATCTTCTATCTGACCGGCAAGCTCGCCGGGGCCCGGGCCGCGATCACCACCTGGTTTCCGCAAACGCCGACCGACGAGGTGATCAAGGGCGAACTGGCGCGCCAAGCGGGCGGGACGATCCGGGTCCGCCTCGCCAGCGAGCACGGCGGGTGCTGGAACGTGCAGCCCTTCGCCGACAAGGACCGGCCGGCCGAGTTCACCCTCGAGACCGCCCGCCCGTGGACCTCGGTGGCCGTGGTGAAGAGCAAGAAGGCCTATTTCTTCGCTACGCCGACGAGCGCGACCCACCGCAAGGGCTATGTCGTGCAGGGCGATGGGCTGGGCGTACGCGCCGAGCGGCCGGGGTGGCTCGCGGTCGACTTCGTCGATCCGGACGGCAAGGCAGCGTCCGGCTGGATCCGGCGATCGGACGTCTATCCGAATCCTTAGGGCCGGCCGACCAAATCCTCCCCCGTAAGCGGGCCAGGGTATGCACGCTTCTGATTTGCCCACCCCCCAACCCCGCCGTCATAGCCGACCGTGAGTGTCGGCTACCCATTGAGCGCCGAGGCTGAAGTGGCCGCGCGCGAGCGCGGCCAGCGCGCCTTGCCGGTGGTCCGCTCCAGGATGATGATCACTCCTGCCGCACCGCCCGTTCATCGCCGTCTACGTCATGACCAATCGGCGCCACCGCGCGCTCTACATCGGCGTCTCCGTAGATCTCGTCACCCGCGTCG
>DASZKO010000114.1:0-2654 GCA_035605655.1 Caulobacteraceae bacterium
GGCGCCCGCCCCGGCGCCGGTCGACAACGGCCGCAGCCTCGGCCTGTGGATGTGCGTGGCCCTGGTGGTCGGCAACATCATCGGGATCAGCGTCTTCCTGCTGCCGGCGTCCCTGGCCCCGTTCGGATTCAACGCCCTCACCGGTTGGCTGGTGACCTTGACCGGCTGCCTGGTCCTGGCCGGCGTGTTCGCCGCCCTCGCCCGGCGGTTCCCCGAGGCCGAAGGACCATTCAGCTATATCCGCGGCGTGCTCGGCGAGACCGCCGCCTTCGTGGCCGGGTGGTGCTACTGGGTGTCCTGCTGGTGCGGCAATCCGGTGCTGGCCATCGGAGTCGTCGGCTACCTGAAGGCGGCGATCCCGGGCCTCGCCGCCCTCCCCGATCCCCTGGTGGCCCTGGCGCTTCTGTGGGCCTTCGTCGGCGTCAACGTGCTCGGCCTTCGGGCTGGCGGCGGGGTGCAGATGATCACCACGGCCCTGAAGCTCCTGCCCATGGCGGCCATCATCCTGCTCGGCCTGTGGATCGCCGTCAGCGCGCCGGCGACCTTCGTCCGCCACCTGCCGGCGACGCCACTTTCGCTCACCGGCGCCATGACCGCGGCGACCCTGACCCTTTTCGCCATGCTGGGCATCGAGTGCGCGACAATTCCGGCCGGACGGGTCCGCGATCCGGGGCGCACCGTCCCCTTGGCGACCATGGCCGGCGTGGCCGTGAGCGCGGCCATCTATATCGCCGTTTCCACGATCCCCATGCTGCTCACCCCACAGGCCGAGCTGGCCCGCCAGAGCGCCCCCTTCGTCGATCTGCTCAACCGCCTGGCCGTCCCGGGATCGGGTCGCTGGCTGGCGGCCTTTGTGGTGATCAGCGGCCTGGGCGCCCTCAACGGCTGGACCCTCATCACCGGCGAGATGACGCGGACCATGGCGGCGGCCGGATCCCTGCCGGCCGTGCTTGCCCGCACCAATGGCCGGGGCGCCCCGGCCGTGGCGCTCCTGGTCAGCGGCGCGCTCGGCTCGCTGCTCGTGGCCATGAGCTCCAGCCGCTCTCTGGTCCAGGCTTTCACCTTCATGATCAATGTCGTCACCGCGGCCAGCCTGCCGCTCTACCTGCTCGCCGCGGCGGCCCTGGCGGCGGTGGGATTCGCCGCTCGGGAGGGCGCGTCGCGCCGGCTCGTTATCCTGGGACTCGCCGGCGTCGGCTACTGCGTCTTCGCCTTCATCGGGATCGGCTGGGAGCCGTTCGTCTGGGCCCTCGGCCTCGCCGCCGCCGGCCTGCCGGTCCTCGCTCTCCAGCGCCTGAGGCGCCGCCGGCTGGCGGCCGCGGCGGCCTGACCACTTGGCCGCCGCCAAGTTAACAATGATCAGTTCCATCGCCGCCGCGCCCGCGCTAGGGTCGCCTCCAAGCAAGGCGAGGCGGCAATGGCATTGACGGATTTCGTGGCTCCGGAGAGCGCCGAGGCGGCGGCGAAGGCCCTGGCGGCCGGCGGGCCATCGGCGCGGGCGTTGTCCGGCGGCACCGACCTCATCGTCCAACTGCGCGCCGGCCGCGTGAAACCGGCCCTGATAGTCGATCTCAAGCGCATCCCCGGCTCGATCGGGATCAGGCGCGATGCCGAAGGCTTCGTCATCGGGGCGGCGACGCCCGGCGCCATGCTCGGCGAGGACGAGGCCCTGGCGACGGCGTGGCCGGGCGTGGTCGAGGCGGCGACCCTGATCGGCTCGACCCAGGTCCAGGGCCGCGCCTCCCTGGGCGGCAACCTGTGCAACGCCTCGCCGGCCGCTGACAGCGTGCCGGCCCTGGTGGCGGCGCGGGCCAGGTGCGTGATCGTCGGACCCGACGGCCGGCGCGAGGCGGCGGTGGCGGAGATCCCCATCGGTCCCGGCCGCACGTCCCTGCGGCCCGGCGAATTCGTCCTGGAAATCCGCCTGCCGCCGCAAGGCGCCCGCGCCGCCGACGCCTATCTGCGCTCGATCCCGCGCACCGAAATGGACATCGCCATCGTCGGAGCCGGCGCTTGGCTCGCCCTCGCACCCGACGGGACGATCGCCGACGGCCGCGTCGCCCTGGGCGCGGTGGCCCCCACCGTGGTCCTCGCCGACGCCGCCTCGATCATCGGCTCCCGCCTGGACGAGCCTGCTCTGGCGCGCCTCGACGCCGCCGCCCGGGCGGTGTGCGCCCCCATCGCCGACAAGCGCGGCACCATCGACTACCGGACCAAGATCGCCGGCGTCCTGGCCCGGCGCGCGGCGGCCATCGCTTACGAAAGGGCGCGGAACAAGGCATGAGCAAGCGACACGTCAGCGCCATCGTCAACGGCGATCCGGCCGAGTTCCTCACCGAGCCGGGCCGCACCCTGCTGGATGCCCTGCGCGACGACCTCGGCCTCACGGGCACGAAGGAAGGCTGCGGCTCGGGCGATTGCGGGGCGTGCAGCGTGATCCTCGACGGGCGCCTGGTGTGCTCGTGCCTGGTTCTGGCGGCCGAAGCCGAGGGCCGTCGGGTCGAGACCATCGAGGGCATGGCCGAGGGCGGCGCCCTCCATCCCCTGCAGCAGAAGTTCCTCGAGCACGCGGCCCTGCAGTGCGGCTACTGCACGCCCGGCCTGCTGGTCGCCGCCAAGGCCCTGCTGGCCGTCAATCCCGATCCCAGCGAGAG